>DATHAU010000415.1:0-3672 GCA_035296545.1 Microvirga sp. | reverse complement strand
CTACAATTCCTCGGACGCCTACGCCATGGGGGTCGCCCATCTCGGCGAGCGGCTGATGGGCGGCCCGCCGATCCAGGGCGCCTGGCCCAAGGACGAGCCGATGCTGGACAAGGACCAGCGGCAGGAGTTGCAGCAGAGGCTGTCGTCCCTGGGCTTCTACGAGGGCGATGCGGACGGCAAGCTCGGCTCCAAGACCCGGGAGGCGGTTCGGAACTTCCAGCTCAGGCGGGGTTTGGTTCCTGACGGCTACGCCGACTTCGCCGTCCTGCGCGAATTGCGGGCGACCCGCTGACGGGGGCCGCGCCGGATGCTATAAAGGAGCAGGCCCGGAGCCCAACATGGAAGCTTCCATGCGTTCGATGCCAGTCCTTCGCCTGCTCGCCATGGTCCTGCTGCTCGTCGCGGGGAGCGGTTTTGCGGCCGTGGCGCAGCCCGGCTACCCGCAGCCCGGGTACCAGCAGCGCGCCCCCTACGGCTATGCCCCTCCGGGCTACGCTCCGCAGCAGCCCGCCTATCGCGACCCGCGGGCCTATCCTCCCGGCTACTATCCGGGAAAGCTGGTTCGGCCGGCCCAGCCGGCGCCGGATCAGGGCTTCAGCTTCCGCCGCCTGTTCGGCGCTCAGGAGGAGCCGCCCCCGGTGGCCCGCCGGCCGGTGGCCAAGCCGCGCAAGCCCGCCTTTCCCGTCACGGCGGCCCGGCAGGAGAAGCCCAAGGTGAACCCGGGCGCCCATGTGGTGGTGTTCGGCGACGCCCTGGCGGATTTCGCCGCCCAGGGCCTCGACAGGACGTTCTCCGAGGACCCGAACGTTGCCGTCGCCCCCAAGGTCAGGGCCGACAGCAACCTCGTGCGCAGCGATCCCGCCGAGTGGCCGAACTTCATCAAGGCCACCCTCGACGGAGGCCAGAAGGCGAGCGTGGCCGTGGTCATGCTCGGCCTCAACGACCGGCAGTCCATCCGGGACGGGGAGAGCAACCTGGAGCTCCTGTCCGACCGCTGGAAGGACCTCTACCGCCAGCGGGTCGACGGGATTATGCGCACCTTCCAGGAGCGCGCGATCCCCGTGGTCTGGATCGGCCTGCCGCCGGTGAAGAGCGGCAACGCCTCCGAAGACATGTCCATCATGAACGAGATCTACCGGGAGAGCGTCCAGCGGCTCGGCGGCACCTATGTGGACATCTGGCCCGGCTTCGTGGACGACGAGAACCGCTACGTGTCGACGGGCCCGGACGTGGACGGCGAGCCCGCCAAACTGAGAAGCAATGACGGCGTGTCCTTCACCAAGGCCGGCGCGCGCAAGATCGCCCATTTCGTCGACACGGACATCAAGCGCATCCTCGGAAACGCTCAGCCCGGAACGGCGACGGCCGCCCTGCCGCCTGCCACGGAGGCTCCTGCCGGAGGAAACCCGGCGGTTCCCCCCGTCGAGGCCGCCCTGCCGCCTCCCCCGGACGCCCCCGTTCCCGTGTCCCTGCCGAGCAAGCCGGTCGTCGGACCCGTTCTGCCCCTCACGCGACCGGACGTGACGCCGGGAGGCGCCCTGGTGTCGGGCGCGCCCAAGCTCACGGGCGATCACGCCTATCCGGTGCAGCGCGCCCTGCGGAACGGGATCGCTCCAAGCGCTCGCCCGGGCCGGGCGGACGATTTCCGCTGGCCGCGCACCTGACGGTGAAGTGAAGCCCCTCAGACCGGCAGCGTGCTCGACCCGGTCAGATAGGTGTCGATGGAGCGCGCCGCCTGGCGGCCCTCGCGGATCGCCCAGACCACCAGGGACTGGCCCCGGCGCATGTCGCCCGCCACGAAGACCTTGTCGCTCGAAGTCCTGTAGCTCCTGTCATCGGCCACCACGTTGCCGCGCCGGTCCATCGCGACGCCGGACTGCTCCAGCAGGCCCTCCTTCACCGAACCGGCAAAGCCGATGGCGATGAACACCAGGTCGGCCTTGAGGATGAACTCGCTGCCGGGGATCGGCTGGCGCCGCTCGTCCACCCGGGCGCATTGCACGCCGATGGCGCGGCCCTTCTTGCCCTCGATCCCCAGCGTCGCCGCCTGGAACTCGCGCTCCGCGCCTTCGGCCTGGCTGGAGGAGGTGCGCATCTTGGTGGGCCAGTAGGGCCACACGGTCAGCTTGTCCTCGCGCTCGGGCGGACGCGGGCGGATGTCGAGCTGGGTCACGGAGAGCGCGCCCTGGCGGAAGGCGGTGCCGACGCAGTCGGAGGCGGTGTCGCCGCCGCCGATCACGATCACATGCTTGCCCCCGGCGAGAATCGGCTCCGCCGTCACGTCCTCGCCGTTGACCCGCTGGTTGGACTGGGTGAGGTACGGCATCGCGTAATGCACGCCCACGAGATCCTGCCCCGGCAGGTTCGGGTTGCGCGGGTCCTCCGCGCCGCCGGCGAACAGCACCGCGTCGAACTCGTTGTGGAGCGACGCGAAGCTCTTGTCCTGGCCGATGTTGACGCCGCAATGGAAGACGACGCCCTCGGCCTCCATCTGCTTCACCCGGCGGTCGATGTGGTACTTCTCCATCTTGAAGTCCGGAATGCCGTAGCGCAGCAGGCCGCCGGGCTTGGCCTGGCGCTCGAACACATGCACCTCGTGCCCGGCGCGGGCGAGCTGCTGGGCGGCCGCCATGCCGGCGGGCCCCGAGCCGATCACGGCGACGCGCTTGCCGGTGGCGACCTCCGGCGGCTCGGGCTTCACGAAGCCCATCTCCCAGGCCTTGTCGGCGATGGCCTGCTCGATGGTCTTGATGGTGACCGGCTGGTTCTCCAGGTTGAGCGTGCAGGCCTCCTCGCAGGGAGCCGGGCAGATGCGGCCGGTGAATTCCGGGAAGTTGTTGGTGGTGTGGAGGTTGCGCGACGCCTCCTCCCAGTCGTTCTGCCAGACCAGATCGTTCCAGTCGGGGATCTGGTTGTGCACCGGACAGCCCGTCGGCCCGTGGCAGAAGGGAACGCCGCAATCCATGCAGCGCCCCGCCTGCTTCTTCAGGTCGTTGTCGTCCAGCGGCAGCGTGAACTCGCGGAAGTGGCGCACGCGCTCACCGGCGAGCTGATACTTCTGCTCCTGCCGGTCGTATTCGAGAAAGCCTGTGACCTTGCCCATCGTTTGAACTCTTTAAATCCTTATTCCGCCGCCTGACGGCTGCGCAGGCGATCCATCTCCTGGAGCGCCCGGCGATACTCCACCGGCATTACCTTCACGAACTTGGTGCGGTAGCCCGCCCAGTCGTCGAGGATCTCCTTGGCGCGCGCCGAGCCCGTGTAGGTGTGATGGTTGGTGATGAGCTGCATCAGGCGCTCCTCGTCGGGGCCCGACATGTTGGCCATGATGTCGATGCGGCCCTTGGTCTCCAGGTCGCCCCCGTGATGGTGGAGGCGGCGCATGAGGTCCTCCTCCTTCTCGACGGGTTCGAGATCGACCATGGACAGGTTGCAGCGCTTGGCGAAGGTGCCGTCCTCGTCGAGCACGTAGGCGATGCCGCCGGACATGCCCGCCGCGAAGTTGCGGCCGGTGGGGCCGAGCACCACCACGAGGCCGCCGGTCATGTATTCGCAGCCGTGGTCCCCCGTGCCTTCCACCACCGCGATGGCGCCGGAATTGCGCACGGCGAAGCGCTCGCCCGCCACGCCGCGGAAATAGGCCTCGCCCGCGATGGCGCCGTACATCACCGT
>DATHAU010000414.1:0-2158 GCA_035296545.1 Microvirga sp. | reverse complement strand
CAAGCTGGCCTACCCGGCCGCTGCCGCGAAAGGCCTTCGCACCTGTGCTGGAGGGGTGGCCGAGTGGTTGAAGGCGCACGCCTGGAAAGTGTGTATACGGGAAACCGTATCGAGGGTTCGAATCCCTCTCCCTCCGCCATTTCTCAAGCCTTTGACGAACCGACGTTCCGCCATGCGGGCTGCGCTCATCGCTTGGGCCCGGAGCGATCCCTCCGTCACCCCATGGATCGGACTTTTCCCGTCTCCTCGAAGGGTTGAAGGGCGCTCCCGGCGAGGATGTCCCGTCCACCGACCCTGCAGGTCAGTTTGATGCGCGCGACGGGCTGGCCATCGCGCGCCAGGATTTCCTCGACGAGACCGGAGACCTCCACCGTGTCGCCGGCGAAGACGGGACCGATGAAGGCGACATCGATCTCGCCGCATTCATCGAATGCGCCGCTCGTCCAATCGTTGAGCATCTGCGCCACGAAGGAGAGGGTCATCAGGCCGTGGGCGATGGTCCGACCGAACGGTCCGTTCCGGGCGAATTCCGGGTCCACGTGGATGGGGTTGAAATCGCCGGACGCCTTGGCGTAGTCGTCGATGGTTGACTGGAGCACCTGGCGGCGGAGCACCGGGAGGCTCTCGCCGACCGCAACCCTCCTTCGCAGGACGTGGAGAGGGGCCGGCTCGACGCTCATTGATCCCTCCCCCAGATCGACGTGATCAGGCCGCTGGAAACGAGGCCGCCATCGCTGCCGCGCGCCTCGAACTGTGCGACCATATAGGGGCGCTCCTTGCGGACGTATTTGTCGACGACCCGCGCCTGTATGCTGAGCCTCTCGCCCACCATGACGGGCCGGTGCAACCGGATCGTCTGCTTGGCATGGATGCCGCCAGGCGGGCTGCGCCGCGCCTTCAGAAGTTCGATCAGGTAGACCGACGCGATCATGGAAGGGGCGCGGCGAGCGCCGTCGGGGCCGTCGTACAACCCGCTTTGGTCTCCGGTTGCGGCAAGGAAGCTGTCCACCACCTCGCGATCGACCACGAAGGCGAGCGGCTCCGGCGGGAAGACGTCGCCGACCTTCAGATCATCGTATCTCCGGAACCGCGTCATGGTCAGACCGGCATCCAGGAGAACACGTCGCGGGACATTTCAAGCGGCGTGAAGGACGGCCTGAGGGCCGGGAGCAGATGATCGCGCAGGGTCTCCGGGGTCCAGCCCTCAGAGCGGTGAACCGAGCGCGTCGGACGCGGCTGGCTCATCAGGAAAACCTCGTTGCCGCGCACCGCCAGAATCTGGCCGTTCACCTCCCTCGCCGCATCGCTGGCCAGGAAGACCGCCACGTTCGCGGTCTTGTCCGGGGTGAGCATCTTCAGGGCCTTGAGGCGTTCTTCCTGCTCCGGGGTGTTGGGAATCGAGCCGACCATGCGGCTCCAGGCGAAAGGCGATATGCAGTTTGAGCGGACATTGAAGCGAGCCATGTCGAGGGCAATCGATTTCGATAGACCGACAATGCCCATCTTGGCCGCAGAATAATTGGCCTGCCCCGGGTTCCCGACTAGACCGGATGTGGACGTCATGTGCACGAAGGCGCCGCTTTCCTGCCTGCGGAAATGCTCTGCGGCGGCGCGGCTGACGTTGTAGCTGCCGTAAAGGTGCACCTTGATGACGGAGTCCCAGTCCTCGAAAGTCATCTTGTGAAAGATGGTGTCGCGAAGGATGCCGGCGTTGTTGATGACGATGTCGATCCTGCCGAAAGCCTCGACCGCGGCGTTCACCATGGCGCCCGCCTGGGCGGCATCGGAAACGGAGCCGAAATCGGCGACAGCCTCGCCGCCGGCATCCCTGATCTCGCGGACGACCTCGCGGGCCGGGGCGTCGGTCTCGTCCTTGCCGTCGAGGGAGACCCCCGGATCGTTGACCACGACCTTCGCCCCATAGGCGGCCATCAGCTTGGCGACCTCGCGGCCGATGCCGCGGCCGGCCCCGGTCACGAGGGCCACTTTGCTTTCGAGCATCTTTTCCATACCAACCGCTCTCTTCGTTCCGACAGGCTCTCCACAGGCCTCTTCTTCAGGCTGCGGGCGCGGCATGGCTCAAGTCAACTCATGCGCCCCAACGCATTATGTCAGATCATCCAGCGGAGACCACCCTCTTCAAGGGCATCGTAAACGG
>DATHAU010000413.1:0-4578 GCA_035296545.1 Microvirga sp. | reverse complement strand
TTCCTCACGTTGTCTCCGTCATGCCCGTCGATGACGCCGGGCGAGAAGCGGGCCCGGTCGAGCAGAACCTGCGCCTTGATGAAAGTCGCGTTGACGCCCTTTTCATCCCTGGCCGCGAGATCGGCCCCGTTGACCGCCTCGAGGCTCAGGTCGGGTTTCGGAGGGGCCGCGAGAACGGAGCCCGAGAGCCCCCACAGGCCGAGAGCCGCCCAGGCCAGCCGCTTCATCGAAACCTCCGATAGGACCGTCATCTTCTTACAAGGATTCAGCCTGCCGCCTGTTCCCGCTGCTCCTACTGGCAGATGCGGTAATCCCCTTTGCGGGCGCGCATGTCCAGGTGGAGATGATTGCCGTGGGCGTCGTCCGAACCGGGCCCCAGCACGGTCGTGAAGACCGGGCAGGCCGCCTTCTGGACGGCCAGTTGGAACGCCGCTTCCGGGGAGCCTTCCGCGTGCGCCCCCACCACCAGGGGCGGACGTTTGGCGAATTCGAAGCCCATGACGTCGACCCCGTTGCCGAAGGCGTGTTCGGAGAGCTTCGCGCCGGAGCGCTGGTCCCGGCACTGGTAGGAGGTTCCGATCAGAAGCTTCTTCGGCGCGCTCCCGAAATGGCGATCCGCCTCCGGGCGAACGGCCTCGCCCATCCAGCGGGCCAGGCTCTCGGCCAGGGGGCACGTCATCAGCGCCGCCGGGGCGACCGCAACGCCGTCCGGAAGGCCGGACAGGAGAACCGGAGTCTGAACGCTGCAGACCCCCTCCTGCACGGCGGGCCGGGCCTCGAAGCGCAGGCCCAGGCGGGTGAGGCGCTCGATGCAGGCCGTGTCGGCCTCGGGAGCTTTCTCGGTCGTGGGGACTTCGCCGGTTGGGGCGTTCCTGTCGGCAGGGGCGCCCGGCGGAGGAGGAACCGGCCTGTCGGGCCGCGGGGGCGGCAGGGGCGGGGCTTCCTGGGCCGCGACCGCAAGGGTCAGCGCCATGGATGCGGCGGCCACCACACCGGAGAGACATGCTGTTTGCTTGCGCGTCAGCCGAAAACCCATCTCGTCTCCGGGGCTCGATCAGACCGAGCCGTTTGCCTCCAGCCTATAACCCCCTCCCGACCCCACCGTTCCCGGAGCGCCGCCGTGGTCCGGGGACCGCTCCGCCGCAGCCGCATGGATTACCCCTTGTTGGGAGGGTTTTCTCATCTCCTGCGCCATCTCCGCGGCGTTGTCCGCAGTGACAGACGCACCCATTGTTAAGTATAATGCCGGAAGCGGGATGCTCCTTCCGACGCTTCGTCGAGGCCTGCCTGAAGGTTGAGGAAAGGGACGTCACATGGGCGCGGTTCTTGGAACCTCGATCGGGACCAGCGAGAGCCCTTCCCTGCCCTCCACGATGCAGCCGACCTACAAGGGCGGCTGCACCCGGCGCGTCGAGGAACTCGAGGCCATCGTCGAAGGCCTTCGGGAGGCGCTCAGGAACGCCGAGGAGGAGTTGCAACGGGAAAAGGCCCGCCCGCCCGAGGTGGGCGATTTCGTCCGGTGCCCCCTGACGAACTTCTTCGGCCAGGTCACGAAGGTCACGCCGCGCTCGCAGGGGCGGCCCTGGGTGGAGATCACCCCCTACCTGACCAAGGATCTCCCGGGCCACGGCACCATGGATCTCTACGACAGCTGGGAGCTGATCGACCCGCCCGAATACGACGAGAAGCCGCGCCCGTTCGTGACGAGGTCGAATGCGAACGGCCTCCCGTCGGTCTCCAGCTTCGCCTGGGCTCCCAAGCCGTCCTCCGAGGACCAGCTTTCGGGCGAGATCGAGAGCCTGCTGGGAGAGCTTTGGGCGAATCCCGATCGAGCCGGGCGTTAGCCTGCCGCGATTCGCGGCGCGATGACGAAATCCGTCTCAGGTTTGCCGTTCCCGGCTTGTATGAAATTTTAGTACGTTGCTTACTCCCCGTCGTGTATCTCTTCGAGAGGGAGCAACGCCAATGAACAAGAAAGCAACAAGCCAGCTCGACAAGGAGATCGGGGGCCGAGTCCGCCTCAGGCGGCTCCAGTGCGGATTGAGCCAGGAGAAACTGGCTGAAGCTCTGGGGCTGACGTTTCAGCAGGTCCAGAAATACGAAAAGGGAGCCAACCGCATCACGGTGAGCCGCCTGGACCAGATTGCGAAGGCCCTCGACACCAGGGTCGAAGCCTTCCTGCCCGGCGGAGACTTCTCGGCTCAGGGCGGGACGCTCGCGCCGAACGACCGGGAGAGCCGCGATCTCCTTTCCCTCTTCGGCCGGCTTCAGAGCAGATCCATGCGCAAGGCCGTCGTGTCTCTCGTGCGCGCGGCCGTCGGCGAGCAGGAGGACTAGACCGCTCATTCGTCCCGGTACCCGATCTCCCCGGCCAGATCGTCCGCGGCCCGATAGAGCAGCGACAGGCTCGGGTAGCGCTCGAAATCGGATTCCTGGAGTTCGCTCCGGAGGGAAATCAGCCCGGCCAGTTCCCGCAGCAGCAGGGCGGTCACGAGGTCGTTCCGGGAGAGCTTCCGCCGGGCTTTCGGCCGTGGCGATCTCTTGGGTTTGGTCGAAGGTTCAGAGCTCATGACGATCAACCGGCGTGAACGTAGGGTTCCGGCACGCTCATGGGCCTCCGGTAGCGCCTCGCGAGGTGCTCCTTCCGCCAGACCAGGACGGACTCGTCCCAGCCCGTGATCGCGCGGGCGCCGTCCAGGGCCTTCTGGTCCACGTCCCAGAACGCCGCAAGGGTCATGGAGCCTGAGATCTCCTCGGGAAGCCCGAGGTGCCGGGTCTTCCAGCCGAACCGCTGCCAGAGCGGAAGCCAGAAGGTGTCCATGACGCCGCCGACCTGACGGGCGTTGACGGCCAGGCAGTATTCCATCCCTCCGCACAGCAGGGCGCCGGCGACGGATCGCGACCCGTGTCCCGTGCGATGCGCGGGGGCGACGAACATCCGCGTCCATTCCATGGAGGCATGGTCGCGGGGAAGCTCCCCTCTCTGGACGAGACGAGGGAAGACCTCGCTGAGCAATGTGGGCTGGGACATGCGGATCATGCGGGACCCGCCCACGACCTCATGGTTCTTGATCGCCAGAAGATGAACCGCATTGTCGTTGTCGAACTGATCGCGCTCCAGGCCGTCGTCCCGTCTCAGGTCGCGCCAGCCTCTTTCCTCCACATAGATGAGGTGGCGCAGGCGGTAATAGGCTTGCAGCTCATCCGCGTACTGGGATGCGTTCTCCTTCGAAACCACGTGAATTCTGACCATGGCTCTTGCCCCTCAGGCTTTTGCGGGGGCAATGATCCTACCGCTCCGTGGGAGCCGCCATCCGAAGATATGGGGAGATCAATAGGGCTGGAGCTCGCCGGTCTGGAGAGCGACGACCACGGCCTGGGTGGTGTTGGCCACGTTGAGCTTGCGACGGGTATTCTCGAGGTGGGTGATGACGGTGGCCTCGGAGATGCCGAGGATCGAGGATGTCTCCCATGCGCTCTTTCCGGCCGCGGCCCAGGTGAGGATTTCGCGCTCGCGCGGCGTGAGCTTGCGCCTGAGCCGGGGCTCGTCGCCCAGGAGCATCCTGAGCCGGCCGTAAGCCGTGATGGCCAGAAGGTGCGCGGCGGCGAGTTCCCTGGGACCCGAGTCGAGCCTGCGATGGCTGGCGAAGCTGAAAGCCGACTGCCAGCCGGTCGCGCTGTAGATCGGAACGCAGAAGCCGTCGACCAGGCCGAACTCGATGGCCTCCCCCATCATCCGCTTCGACAGGTCCTTGTCGATGCGATAGGGAGCATTGCCCCACCGGAAAGGAGAGCTGGTGGCAAGAACGTTCTGTCCCACCGGGTCGATGGCGAAATAGTCCTGCGACGCGTAGCGCTCGAACCAGCCGTCGGGCCAGGAATTGAGAAGAACCAGAGGCTCCAGCGGACGATTGGCCAAGGGCAGGCCGGTGACGATGAAAGACGAGAAGCCCAGCTCCGCAACAATGGACTTGATGGCGCTCATCACCGCGTCGACGCTGGTGAGGCTCTCGCATGTTTCGACGAATTCGAAGACCTGTTCAATGTAGCCGCGGTTTGGAGCCATGCCTAAGCCCTTGAGCAGCCATAGGAATATAACTACATTGCAAACACCTTAAGTTGCGGCTGTCAATTGGCTACGATGGAGAGGGACAGCAGCGGCCGCACGTCTCGCGTCGGGTTTTGATCTTTGTTCGACTTGCGGGATTCGGGTCATCCGGCCATCGCGGCGTTCAGGTTCTCCGGCCCGCAGGTCCCGGCAAGGGGGCCGAAGAGCCATGGCGCAACGCAAAGGGCGACATGTGCGGGACATGCGGCAAACCCGGGCATGGGGAGTCGCCGGGCGCCAAGGAAACCTTACAGGGTTTAGAAGCCTTACAGGGTTTAATGGTCGGAGCGAGAGGATTTGAACCTCCGACCCCTAGTCCCCCAGACTAGTGCGCTAACCGGGCTGCGCTACGCTCCGACGCCTGAACGGCTTGTGTCAATTAGCTTCGGAGCCGCCGCTGTGCAACCCCTCAAATCGACTTTCGCCATTATACCCGCTGAAACCGGGCCTGTCAGGCTCGAACGCTCCCG
>DATHAU010000412.1:0-1515 GCA_035296545.1 Microvirga sp. | reverse complement strand
TCTCGGCCTCTTGCGCAGGGCCCGCGAGCTTGTGAGCGCCAGGCAGCACGCGGACATCATCGAGGCGATCAGCTCGCTCAAGGGCGAGGCGAGCGGCCCGACCCGGGACCTCGCCTATTACGCGCTCCTGGAGACGGCGATGATGGCCAAGGGGGAGGCGTCCATCTCGGTTCTCTCCGCGGCCGATGCCCCGGACACGGCGGTCGAGCTGTTCGACGCCACCATCCGGCGGATCACGTCCACGCTGCATTGAACCGGCGTGGCCCGCCGGCAGGCTACCGGCCCCAGCGGAGCACCACCGGATCGAGGCGGCGGGCGATCTCGATGAGGCCTTTGCGGGTCTCCGGGTGGAGGGGCTGGAGCGGGTGGCGCACGGCCTCCGAGCGGATGACGCCTCCCTCCTTCATGAGGGACTTGGCGGCGATGAGCCCGCACTGCCGGTTCTCGTAGTTGATCAGGGGCAGCCAGCGCTCGTAGGCCGCCGCGGCCTCGTCGCGCCGCCCCTCCATGTAGGGATCGATGATCTGGCGGATGCCGTCCGGATAGCCGCCTCCGGTCATGGACCCGGTGGCGCCCGCGTCGAGATCGGCCATGAGGGTGATCGCCTCCTCGCCGTCCCAGGGTCCCTCGATGGCGTCTCCCCCGAGGGCCAGGAGGTCGCGCAGCTTCGCGGCGGTGCCGGCGATCTCGATCTTGAAATAGGACAGGTTGGGGAGTTCCCGGGCCATGCGGGCCAGGAAGGGGGCGGACAGGGACGTGCCGGCCATGGGGGCGTCCTGGACCATGATGGGAATGCTGATGGCGTCCGAGACCCTGCGGAAGAACTCGAAGACGACCGGCTCCGGGAACCTCAGGGTCGCTCCGAAGAAGGGCGGCATGATCATCACCATGGCGGCGCCGGCCTCCTGCGCCCGGCGGCTGCGCTCGATGCAGGTCTGCGTGGAGACATGGCTCGTGGTGACGATGATCGGGACCCGCCCGGCCACATGGTCGAGAACCGCGTGCATCACCGCCTCGCGCTCGCTGTCGCTCAGGACGAACTGCTCCGAGAAGTTGGCCAGGATGCAGATGCCGTGGGAGCCGGCGTCGATCATGAAGTCGACGGCGCGCTTCTGCCCTTCGAGGTCGAGCCGCCCGTCATCGTCGAAAACCGTGGGGGCGACGGGAAAGACGCCCCGATAGGGCCGCTTGGAGGGTGCATCCGACAAGGCCATTTTCTCTCCCTTTCGATGATGATCGAGCCCCGCCCGGCGGCTGTCGAGCCGGTCTGCGCTCCCGTCCGGCGGGACGGCCGAATCAGTTCCTCCGGCCCGATGGTTCCCATGGGGCCGGCCCGGGCCTGCCCGAGGGGCCGAACCGGGCCCGCCGGAGCGGCGGGCTTGCGTCTTCGCCCATGGTCTCCTGTCGTCCCCGGCTCTTCAAGGCGTCGGCTGCAAAATTTTCCATCCCCGGATCCGGCGCCGGAGCCTGCCTGGCGGCGATCCCGACCGGGGCTCGTCCGGGGTCCGAGGAGGC
>DATHAU010000411.1:0-7292 GCA_035296545.1 Microvirga sp. | reverse complement strand
GCGGGTGAGGGACATGGGGCTCCAGAAGGGTTCCGAGCACGACGTCTACGGCGGCCCCTCGCAGCGCTACTGCCCGGCGGGCGTCTATGAATGGGTGGAGGGCGAGGGGGGCGTGCGCTACCAGATCAACGCCCAGAAGTGCGTTCACTGCAAGACCTGCGACATCAAGGACCCGAGCCAGAACATCACCTGGGTCACGCCCGAAGGCGGCGGCGGGCCGAACTACGTCAACATGTGAGGCCAAGGCGTCAGGGGGCCTTTCCCGTCCCCCTTGCGGAGAGGGGAAAGCGGCGCTGCCCCGGGACCGCCGCGGCCGCATCCGCCGTTTCCATCAAGAGAACGTGTCCGGCGACAATCTTCCCCTTGCCGCCGGGAGAGGGAGACGCCATTCTCCGGCCTGATTTGGCGCACATCTCCTCTGTCTCCCGAGATGCCGCCATGATGGGAGCCGCGCTTCGTGCCAACCTTCAGATTGCCTTCGGTCCGTAAGGGCCTGCCCGTGCTCGTGATGACGGCTGCCGGCCTTCTGGCTGCGCCCGCCATGGCGGCCAATCCGGATGCCAACGAAGTCCTGAGGCCCGCCCAGAGCCTCGAGGGCAACTTCCTGGCGGCCTATGTGGCCGGGTCCGCCCGCGACACGGACGCGGCGACGATCTTCTTCCGCCAGGCCATCGAGGACGATCCGCGCAACCAGGAGCTCCTGGAGCGGGGCTTCGTGGCCTTCCTGGCCAACGGCTCCATGCCCGAGGCCATCCGCGCGGCGGAGCGCCTTTCCGTCCGGGATCCGTCGAACAACCTGGCCCAGTTCGCCCTGAGCGTCCGCGCCCTCAAGGAGAAGCGCTACGCCGACGCCCGCGCCCGCCTCACCAAGGGCGCCCGCGGACGCCAGGCGGACCTGACCGCGACGCTCCTGACCGCCTGGACCCATGCGGGCTCCAAGGACGGCAAGCAGGCCCTGGCCACGGTGGACAAGCTGAGGGGCGAGCCCATCTTCAACCAGTTCCGCGAGTACCACGCCGCCCTCATCGCCGACGTGACCGGCAACGGGGCCGAGGCCGAGAAGCGCTTCAAGGCCGCCTACGAGGGGGGCGAGCGCAACACCCTGCAGGTGGTCGACGCCTATGCGCGCTTCCTGGCCAAGCGCGGCCGCCGGGACGAGGCCCTGGATGTCTACCGGAAATTCGACGAGGTGCTGCCGCGCCATCCTCTGGTGCGCGCCGCCATGGACGCCCTGAAGCAGGGCAAGCCTCTGACGCCGGCGGTCACCGACGCCCAGGAGGGGGCGGCCGAGCTGCTCTACGGGCTCGGCGTCGTGGGCAACACCCAGGGCGACGAGCTCACCGCCATCATCTACCTGCGCCTGGGGCTCGACCTGCGTCCCCAGCACGATCTGGCCCTCGTGACCCTGGGCGACGTCTACGAGCGCCTGAAGCAGTACGAGAAGGCGAACGAGATCTTCGCGCGCATTCCCAAGGACTCGCCCATCCGGGGGAGCGCCGACATCTCCATCGGCCAGAACTACGAGCTGATGGGGCGCGGCGACGACGCGGTGGCCTATCTCGAGAAGCTCATGAAGGAGCGTCCCGAGGACGTGGAGGTCGTGATGGCCCTGGGCAACGTCCAGCGCTCCCGCAAGAAATACGCGGAATCGGCCGAGACCTACAGCAAGGCCATCGAGCTGGTCGGGACGCCGGAGCGCAATCACTGGATCCTGTTCTTCTACCGCGGCACCTCCTACGAGCGCTCGAAGCAGTGGGAGAAGGGCGAGGCGGATCTGAAGAAGGCCCTGGAGCTCGTCCCCGACACCCTGCCGGCGGGCAAGGCCCAGGTTCTCAACTACCTGGCCTATTCCTGGGTTGACCAGAACATGAACATCGACGAGGCGTTCAAGATGCTCACCCGGGCGGTGGAGCTTGCCCCCCGCGACGGCATGATCATCGATTCCCTCGGCTGGGCCTATTACCGCATGGGCCGCTACGAGGACGCCGTGCGCGAGCTCGAAAAGGCCGTGGAGCTGAAGGCCGGCGATCCGGTGATCAACGACCACCTGGGCGACGCCTATTGGAAGGTCGGACGCAAGCTCGAGGCGAAGTTCCAGTGGAACCACGCCAAGGCCTCGAACCCGGAGCACGAGGACCTCCTGAAGATCCTCGCCAAGATCGACAACGGGATGCCGGACGATCCCAAGCCCGCCGCCGCCGAAACCGTGCCGGCCCCCGCGCCCCAGCCGGAGGCCGCCCAGCGGAGCGGCGGCTAAAGCTCACACCCTTTCGAACGCCAATGCCGTCCCTGGACTTGGTCCGCGGACGGCATTTTTTCGGCCCCTGCGGTCAAAGGCGTGGATGCCCGGCGCAAGGCCGGGCATGACGAAAAGGCATGCATCTTCCCATCCGCCGCTCCCTCGGGCATGGATGCCCCATGCCCCAGCCGCTCGCCACCCGCGCCCCCGCCAAGATCAACCTGACCCTCCACGTGCTCGGGCGGCGGGCGGACGGCTATCACCGGCTGGAAAGCTTGGTAGCTTTCGCGGGGACCGGCGACCGACTGAGCCTCGAACCGGGGCCGGGTCTGGCTCTCCGGCTCAGCGGCCCGACCGCCTTTCTGGCCGGACAGGATGCCGACAATCTCGTCCTCAAGGCCGCCCGCCTTCTCGCCGAGCGCCTGGAGGGCCTGCGGGCCGGGACCTTCCACCTGGTCAAGCGCCTGCCGGTCGCCGCCGGGATCGGCGGGGGCTCGTCGGATGCGGCCGCCGCCTTGCGGCTCCTCGCCCGCCTCAACGATCTTCCCCTGTCCCATCCGGCCTTGCGCGAGGCGGCGCGCCTGACCGGCGCCGACGTGCCCGTCTGCCTGGAGCCGCGGGCCCGGATGATGCGCGGGGCCGGGGAGGAGCTGGGACCCGCGCTGCCCCTGCCGCGCCTTTTCGCCGTGCTGGTCAATCCCCGGGTGCCGGTGGAGACGCCCGCGGTGTTCAAGGCCCTCGGCCTGCAGCCGGGGCAGGGCATCCGGCGGTGGAGGGATGCCGTCCAGAGGGGTTCGTCGAGTTGCTGGCAGGGGCGCGCAACGACCTGGAGCCCCCGGCGCTCCGGGTTCAGCCGCTCATCGGCGAGGCGCTGCGGCTCGTGGCGGCCGGCGAAGGCTGCCGCCTCGCGCGCATGTCCGGCTCGGGCGCGACGGTGTTCGGGCTCTACGAGGATCGCCTTGCCGCCGCGGGGGCGGCCAAGGGCATCGAGCGCAGGCGGCCGGGCTGGTGGGTGAAGGCGACGAGCCTGCGATGATGCCCAAGGGTCAATAGGCCAGGGGTCAATAGGCCAGGGGTCAATAGGCCCGGGCGATGCAGAAATCGACCGCTTCCAGGAGCGCCTGCTTCATGGGGCCGTTGGGGAAGAGCGCGAGGGCGTCCCGGGCCATGGCCCCGTAGTGGCGCGCCCGCTCCACCGTGTCCTCCAGGGCCCGGTGGCGGCGCATGATGGCGATGGCCTGCTCCAGGTCGCTGCCCTGGATGTCCCCGTGCTCGAGAACCCGCTTCCAGAAGGCGCGCTCCTCGTCCGAGCCGCGGCGGAAGGACAGGACCACCGGCAGGGTGATCTTGCCCTCGCGGAAGTCGTCGCCCACGTTCTTGCCGAGCGTCGCGGCCTTGCCGCCGTAATCGAGGGCGTCGTCCACGAGCTGGAAGGCGATGCCCAGGTTCATGCCGTAGGAGCGGCAGGCCGCCTGCTCGGCCTTGGGCCGCCCGGCGATCACCGGCCCGACCTCGCAGGCCGCGGCGAAAAGCTCCGCGGTCTTGCCGCGGATCACCGCGAGATACTCGTCCTCGGTGGTTTCCGTGTTCTTGGCCGCGGCGAGCTGCATCACCTCGCCCTCGGCGATCACGGTGGCGGCGGCGGACAGGATGTCGAGGGCGCGCAGGGACCCCACTTCCACCATCATGCGGAAGGCCTGCCCCAGCAGGAAGTCGCCCACGAGAACGCTCGCCTCGTTGCCCCACTTGATCCGGGCCGCGATCTTGCCCCGGCGCATGTCGCTCTCGTCCACCACGTCGTCGTGGAGGAGGGTGGCCGTGTGCATGAACTCGACCGAGGCCGCCAGCTTCACATGCCCGTCGCCCTGGTAGCCGGCCAGCTCCGACGTGGCCAGGGTGAGCATCGGGCGAAGGCGCTTGCCGCCGGACGAGATGAGATGATTCGCCACTTCCGGGATCATCGTGACCTCGGAGCCCGTGCGCGACAGGATCATCGCATTGACCCGTTCCATGTCGGAGGCCACAAGGGAGACGAGCCTTTCGATGCTCGTATTCTTCTCGGGATGCTTGTCTTCGAACGGAAGGACGACGCCCACGTCTCAAACCCGGGTTGCCGGCCGGCGAGGCCGGTAGGAATGGAGGGCCTGCCGCTCGCTCGGGTCCCGTGAAACCCGGGCGGGGGGACAGGCTTTCGACATCGCACGGCCTGGAAAAGCGGATCCCCTTTTCCAGGTCATGCCTCATGTGGCATGGCACTTTCCATGCTGCAATGCAAACCCATGCCGCAGGCAAGGAGCCCCCACGCCGATGGTGGAAATCGTCCGCACCAGCGATCTCGTTATGATCGGCTTCCTACAATCCTTGTTGGAGAACGCCAACATCCCGGTTTTCGTGGCCGATACGCATATGAGCGCCCTGGAGGGCATGATCGGCGTGTTCCCGCGGCGGATCCTGGTGCCGGAGGACCACGCCGCCCAGGCCCGCCGCCTGATCGGCGAGGCGGGCCTGGAGGCCGAGCTGCGCCATGCCTGAGGTCACGGGGGACCGGCTGCTGGGAGGCCGCGTGCGCCTGCTCCAGCCAGCGGGGGGGCATCGCGCGGGAACGGACGCGGTTCTGCTGGCGGCCTCGGGGGCCGCGGCGCCCGGGGACGTGGTGATGGATGTGGGCGCGGCCACCGGCGCGGTCGGCCTCATGGCGGCCGCGCGGGAGGGGAACGCCCAATACGTTTTCGTGGAGCGGGACCCGCAGCTCGCCGAACTCTGCCGCCGCAACTGCCGGGAGAACGGCCTGCGGGGCGAGGTGGCCACGGCGGACGTTCTGGACAAGCGCTCGCGCCTTGCCGCCGGGCTGCGGCCGGAGAGCGCCGATCTCGTTCTCACCAATCCCCCCTTCCTGGAGGAGGGACAGGCGCGCCTATCGCCCGATCCGGGCCGGGCCGCGGCCCATGCGCTGCCGGCAGGGGGGCTGGAGGCCTGGCTCCAGGCCTGCGCCGGCCTGCTCAAGCCCAAGGGACGGCTCGTGCTGATCCACCGGGCGGAGCGGCTCGCCGACGGCCTCGGCCTCCTGGGCAGGGGCATGGGCGGGATCGCCCTGCGCTTCGTTCATCCGGCCGCCGATCGGCCGGCGATCCGCGTTCTCGTCTCGGCCGTCAAGGGAAGCCGGGGACCTCTCAGGGTTCTGCCGCCGGTGGTCCTGAACGGCCCGGACGGCCGCTTCACCCCCGAGGCGGAGGCGCTGCACCGGGGCGAGGCTTTCCTTTCATGAAAACGGGCGCCCGAAGGCGCCCGCTTGCCGAGGCGATGAGGATGGGCTTACCGGCGGCACACGCGCACCGGCCGCCAAACATACCGATAGCCGTTCCAGATCTGGCGGGTCCGGGTGACGCAGCGGGGAGCCACATAGACCGGGCGGTAGTAGGTATAGGGCCGGTAGGCGCGGTAGGGGCGATAAGCCCGGTAGGGGCGGTAACGCGGCGCCCGGTAATATTGCACGGTCACCGACGGGCCGCGATACCCGTAGCCGTAGCCGTACTGGGCCTCGGCCGGCTGGGTCGAGAGCGAGAGAGAGCCGAAGGTGAGGGCGAGAAATCCGAAAAGGCCGAAGAGCAGCTTGCGCATGGACGTTTTCTCCTGGACTCCGTTCAAGCCTGCCTTGAAACGGAGCTGTGATGGTTTGTTCTTCATGGGAAAGAGCTTAGCCCGCCATAACTGAACGAAAACCGACCAATCCCCTAAAGGATTGTTCATCTTGGGAAACGCTTTCCACAACACTACATGGGGCCCATGACCCGAATGTCACTCCTGTCGAGCTTCCGAGACCGCCTGCAGCTCCTTCTTCCCCGCCGCTACCGGGAGCCCGGCCACCCCGTCGTTCCCGTCATGAGGCTGTCCGGGCCCATCGGGGCCGTCATGCCCCTGCGGACCGGACTCGCCATGGCAGGGGTGGCGCCCATGCTGGAGCGCGCCTTCTCGGTGCCCGGCGCCCGGGCGGTGGCGCTCGTGATCAATTCGCCCGGCGGCTCGGCGGCGCAGTCGCATCTGATCTTCCGGCGCATCCGCGCCTATGCGGAGGAGAAGAACCTGCCGGTCTTCGCCTTCGTGGAGGACGCCGCCGCCTCGGGCGGCTACATGATCGCCTGCGCGGCGGACGAGATCTTCGCCGATCCCGCCTCCATCGTCGGCTCCATCGGGGTCGTGTCCGCCAGCTTCGGCTTCGACCGGCTCATCGAGCGCATCGGCGTGGAGCGGCGGGTGCATACGGCGGGCGCCCACAAGGCCATGCTCGATCCGTTCCAGCCGGAAAAGCCGGAGGACGTGGAGCGCCTGAAGGACCTCCAGCGCCGCATCCACGAGGTATTCGTCGGCCTCGTGCGCTCCCGCAGGGGCGCAAAGCTCGACGAGGCCAACGGCGATCTCTTCTCCGGCGCCTTCTGGGTCGGCGCGGAAGCCCTGAACCTCGGCCTCGTCGACGGCCTGGGCGACATCCGCACGATCCTGCGCCAGCGCTTCGGCGAGAAGGTGCGGCTGCGCCTGATCGAGCCCGCCCGGCCGTCGCTTCTCGCGCGCCTCCTGGGCCGCCGCTCCCCCGGGCAAAGCAGCCTGATCGACCCCGCCGAGGTGCTGGGCGCCCTCGAGGAGAGGGCCGCCTGGTCGCGCCTGGGGCTGTAGCGCCGCGGCGGGCGACCCGAAGGGGACCGGGGCCGAGCGCGCCGCCAACCCTCCTCTCCACAAGGGGGACGGAATAAGGCTCGCGTGTCATCCCGGGGCCGCGCAGCGGAGCCCGGGATCCATAAACGCTGACAGACCAGGATGAATCGCCGACCGTCCCGCCTTTCTTCCCACCGCTGTGTTTATGGATCCCCGCCTGCGCGGGGATGACAGCGGAGGGTTTCACTACGGGTGAGGGGAAGCAGATCCATCATCGAACGCAACTCCCTCTCCCCGGACCCAAGCCTGACGCTTGACTTGGAACGCCCCGCATCCCAAGGGTGCGGCTGAGATTTCCACCGACCGGACGCTCCTATGACCAGCGAACCCGCGCACATGAATCCGG
>DATHAU010000410.1:0-2359 GCA_035296545.1 Microvirga sp. | reverse complement strand
CGTCGTGTGGTAGCGCATGTACTTGCTGCCGTTGATCATCTTGAAGATGCCCGGCGGCATGTCGAGGAGCGGGTGGCGGTGGGAGTATCCGCCCTCGAGCAGCAGCACCCGCGCGCCTTCATTCACCAGCCGCGCGGCCGCCACCGATCCCGACGAGCCGCCGCCCACGACGATATGGTCGAAACGCTCTTTCATTCCTGCACCTTGTTCAACGAATGGGCAGTCCTTCAAGCTTGAACGAATGTCTGCTTCTGCGTCCCCAGCCCCTCGATGCCGAGCTCCACCACGTCGCCGGCCTTGAGGAAGACGGGAGGCTTCTGGCCGAGGCCAACGCCCGGCGGCGTGCCGGTCGAGATAATGTCGCCCGGATGCAGGCTCATGAACTGCGACAGGTACGACACCAGGAAGGCCACGCCGTAGACCATGGTCCGGGTGCTGCCGTCCTGGAAGGTCTTACCGTTGACCTTCAGCCACATGGGCAGGCTCTGCGGATCGGCCACCTCGTCGCGGGTCACGAGCCAGGGGCCGATGGGGCCGAAGGTGTCGGCGCTCTTGCCCTTGGTCCACTGGCCGGAGCGCTCCGCCTGGAAGGCCCGCTCCGACACGTCGTTGACGAGGCAGTAGCCCGCCACGTGCGAGAGGGCGTCGGCCTCGTCGATGTATTTGGCGTGCCGGCCGATGACCACGCCGAGCTCGACCTCCCAGTCGGTCTTGGCGGAGTTGCGCGGGATCTCCACGTCGTCGTTGGGTCCGCAGATGGCCGAGGTCGCCTTCATGAAGATGATGGGCTCCGGCGGAACCGTCGCGCCGGTCTCCGCCGCGTGGTCCGAGTAGTTGAGCCCGATGCAGATGAACTTGCCCGTGCCGGCCACGCAAGGACCGATGCGGACCGCCCCCTCCACGAGCGGGAGGGTGTTGGGATCGACCCCGCGCAGGGCCTCGATCCCCTCCGGGGTGAGAACCTGGCCGCCGATGTCGGGCACGACGCCTTCGAGGGAGCGGATGCGGCCCTGGGCGTCGAGGAGGCCGGGCTTTTCCTGGCCGCGGGAGCCGTAACGGAGGAGCTTCATGATGGTGATCCCTGTTCAGGCGGTCCAGCCGCCGTCGATGATGTGCAACTGACCCGTGGTATAGGCAGAAGCGTCGCTCGCCAAGTAGACCACCAGGGCGGCGATCTCCTCCGGGGTTCCCAGGCGGCCCATGGGCTGGCGGGCCACGAAGGCGGCGCGCGCCTTCTCGTAATCCCCTTGCGCCCGCATCCGGTCGTGGAGGGAAGGGGTTTCCACGGTGCCGGGGCAGACCGCGTTGCAGCGCACCCCCGCCGCCACGTAGTCGGCCGCAATCGAGCGGGTGAGCCCCGCCACCGCCGCCTTGGTGGCGCAATAGGCGGCGCGGTTCGCCACGCCTTTGACGGCTCCGGCCACCGAGCTCATGTTGACGATGGACCCGCTTTTCCGCTCCACCATGCCCGGCAGATAGGTGCGGATCATGCGGAACATGGCCGTCACGTTGAGATCCAACGAGAAGGCCCAGGCCTCCTCGTCGCAGTCGAGCAGGGAGCCCTGATGGACCGTGCCGGCGCAGTTGAACAGGGCGTCCACGGGGCCGGTGCGTTCGTAGACCGCCTTGATGGAGGAGGGGTCCCGCACGTCGAGGCGAAGGGTCGTGATGGAAGGCCGCTCGGCGGAGAGCGACGCCAGCGCGTCCTCGTTGATGTCGGTGGCGAACACCGCGGCGCCCGCGTCGGCAAGGGCCAGCGCCGAGGCGCGGCCGATGCCCTGGGCTGCGGCGGTCACGAGCGCCGTGCGTCCGGCGAGAAGTGTGTCTGAGAAGGCGTTCATGGGGATTGTTCTCGTGGGTGTCCGGTATGCCTGCGGATCAGGCCTTGATCTTCTCGAGTCCCTGCCAGTCGAACGCGATGCCGTGGCCGGGACGGTCCGGCGCGAGGGCGAAGCCGTCCTGAATCTTGAGGGGCTCGGCGATGTAGCGCTCCAGGCCGAAGCCGTGGGCTTCGAGATAGGAGCGGTTGGGGCAGGCGGCCAGGAGATGCACGGTCACGTCATGGGCCCCATGGCTGGTGACCGGCAGGTTGAAGGCCTCCGCAAGGTGGGCGATCTTCATGAACGGGGTCACGCCGCCGCAATTGGTGACGTCGGGCTCCGGATAGGTCACCGCGCCCGCGGCCACGTAGAGCTTGAACTCCCAGATCGTGCGCAGATTCTCGCCCGCCGCGATCGGCAGCCCGCCCTCGCGCACGATGCGGGCGTGGCCCGCCGGATCGTCGGGAATCGTCGGCTCCTCGAGCCAGGTGAGATCGTGGGGCTGGAGGGCGCGGGCGGCGCGGATCGCCCCGTCGACG
>DATHAU010000409.1:0-3624 GCA_035296545.1 Microvirga sp. | reverse complement strand
AAGGCGCCCCGTTTCAGATCAGGGCTTTTGCCATCGAGCGGCAGGCCTCATTGGTTGGCGCAATTTGCTCCTGGTAACCGAGAGACAGATAGAACCGGCGCGCCGTCTCGGTGCTGTTGAGCGTGCAGCAGTCCAGGCCCAGCTCCCGAGCCTGTGCCTCCAGCCGGTCGATTAGCGCCTTGCTGACACCCCGGAACCGCGCATCTGGCGAAACATAGTTCAAAGTGATCTTACCGGTTCTTGTCATGGCGGCCACCCCGAGGATCGTCCCACCTTCTGTGGCGACAAAGACATGGCTCTGAGGATCCCTGATCCAAGCCGCCATGTTCTCTTGGGTCTTGTTGAAAAGCCAGTCCGCTAGCCGAGCGGCATCTCCGTTGTGGTCTGCGTGGCATAGCTCCTGGATCGAACGACGCAGCACCATACAAGCCTGCTCTGCGTCTTCGGTACGAGCTACTCTGATCTCCATGCGCACGCCCCTGCCAGCCTCGTCTATAGGCTCCATGCTGCCCAAGGCAGGCATTCCATGAATCATTACCGGAAATTCGCGCCCAGGTACGGCGAAGGCCCGGCGGGCGATCCGAGGCCTTGCCTGTGAGGAGCGGCAGGCCACAACCGGGATTCCGATCGCCGTGCGTGACCATCACAGGCTTTGATTTTGCGCCTGGTGCCGAGTGGCGTCAACGGCAGTCGCCCGAGGCTGAACCGCTTGTCAAAAAGGCGCTTTCGCGAAGTCGCAGGCGTCTCTGGATGTCGAGGGTAATACCAGGTCCCATTGATCAGATCCCTTGAGCTCAGTCACGCAAGCCGATGGACATGATCACACCCACCCAAGCCGCGACATCACGGATGAGTCAGCCCCTTCAGGGACTTGGTACACCCTAGGATTGCTGGCGATTATACGCGTACATAAGCCTGTCTTCCGCCCCAGTGACTCCAACATCCGCCTTTCCGGAAAATTCCGGCGAATCTCGGAAAGAGACGCGGAAAACCTTCTGGCCGAAACTCAAAGCATCCTCGAGCGAGCAATAAGAGATCCCGATCTCCTCTCCTCGTCATCGGAGGCAAGACATCATCTCCCCACCCGTTGGGTGATGCTGTCCATATCGGCCAACAACGCTCTCGTTGTGAGGCGTCTCTTGGGAGTAACATCCTATGGCGAAGCGTCTTCCGCTTTCTAATTTCCGAGATATCGATGGTGTTCTATGGGATGGCTGGGCCTGGGACTCCAATGTCCTGACATACAGCTTTCCCACGACACCAGCCGACTACGTCGGTTATGAGACCATCATTGGCTTCGAAGCATTCAATCTAGCTCAGCAGGCCGCAACTCATCGATCCGTTCAGATGTTTGGGGCCGTGTGCGGCCTGAAGTTTCAGTTTACGACGGAATTCGGAGCAGGAAACCTTCGGTTCGCTGAGTGCACGCTGTACGACTGCGGGGACGGCCAGGGCCTCCATGGCCCAGGGGGCGGCCGGAGCGCAGAAGCCAATCCGCCCGACGACAACCACTTCGCCCGTCAGGCCCAGGGAGACTCATGGTTCACGCACTTCAACTATGATACGCCCCGCATCGGCGAGTTCCAATACGCAGCCGGCATTATGCATGAGCTGGGTCACGCCCTTGGGCTTAAGCACGGACACCAGCTCGGACGAGACGTAAACTCCGTCACGCTGCCAGCCGACCATGACTCGCAGGAATACTCGATCATGACCTACCGGGCATATCCGGGACAGCTGGAGATCCCAGGCTCGGGCGGGCAATTCACAGCCCCTGTCGATTATCCCTCGACACCGATGCAAAGCGATATCTTCGCCCTGCAATGGCTGTATGGAGCGGACTACTCCTACAACAGTGGTAACACGACCTATACCTGGGATGCGAATACTGGCGAAATGCTCGTGAATGGCCAGGGATACAATTCAGCTACGAATGTGTTTGGAGGCATGCACGCGCACCAGAAGATCTTTATGACGATCTGGGATGGCGGTGGGGTCGATACCTACAATCTCGCCAACTTCAACACGAACCAATCGATCGACCTTAACCCAGGGGAATGGACAACTCCCGCGAGAGCGTTTCTCGCGGACCTTTCATCGGGGCAAAGTGCGCGGGGGTGCATTGCCAACGCATTGACGTTTCTCGGCGATCTTCGGCCTTATATTGAGAACGCTGTCGGTGGCTCTGGTCACGACACGATCTTCGGCAATGTCGTGAACAACATGCTCATAGGTAACGCGGGCGAGGACCTCATCGCGGGCGGGAGCGGTAACGATACGCTCATGGGCGGCAAGGGCGCTGACGCGATCTGGGGCGGCACCGGCAACGATGTGCTGAAGGGCGAGAGCGGGAATGATACGCTCAGGAGCGGCAAGGGCGCTGACGCGATGTGGGGCGGCATCGGCAAGGACGCCTTCGTGTTTGACGCAGGGCCGACAAGCGGCAAGGACGCAATCCATGACTTTCGCGTTGCAGACGACACGATCAAGCTCGACAACGCCTTCTTCACGAAGGTCGGCGGCAATGGCTGGCTCAAGGGCGCCGCGTTCCATGCGAACACGAGCGGCAAGGCGCACGACGCGAACGACCGCGTCATCTATGACAAGAATAGCGGCGCGCTCTACTACGACGCCGACGGCACGGGAGCCAAGGCGGGTGTGTGCTTCGCCCGGATTGACCAAGACCTGAAGCTGACCGCTCACGACTTCTTCGTGCTCTGATCCTCACCACTTGGCGAGAGCCCGCCTGCGTCCGCGCGGCGTGAGCTTGGAGCCGGTGTAGACGAGATGCGGGCGAGACACATCGAAGAGCAGCTTCCGATAACTGAGAGGCTGGTGAGCAACAAAATTTCCTTCTTTGTTGCAACGCGAGGCAGCAGGATGCGGCTCATAGAGAGGTAAAGCGGCATTTCGCCTGTCTCGATGAGACGCTCATAGTCCTTGGCCAGCGGCTGGTTGGTGGTGAGCCAGGCAAATGCGCGCGCGATCACTCATGATCGCGCGATCACATGAAAACCGCTCGGAATCAGCCTTCATCCAGATAACCGTCAGATCAGCACCTGTTTCGCACATATAATATGCACAGCCTAAGTCATTGATCTGCCTATGTCGGGATCCCTGTGCGAAATTCGTGATTTATGCACCCGTCCGAGACGGGTGGTTAGCGGTCCGTCCATTTTGCAGTGAGCCAAAGGAAAAGCAGACTTACCCAAGCAGGACATGATCGGCCCTGGACGCATCAAGGCGCGACAAAGGATCCATTGCGCCTGCATAGAACGGTGTAAAGACTGTTTGACGGATGAAAACGACGTCGGGCTCAGGAACGAGTTGCTGACTGAGGCTACGATTGGCCCATCCCTCTCACTTTCGGTGCGGGCGGCAATCCAGGCAGGATCGGTCTGGAAGGCATTCCACTTGGTCTCGCACTCGCCCATCGAGTCCCAGGCGAGCATGTAATACAGATCCTGGTTAGACTCGCCTACCTTCACGGTCCAGAGTCCAGCCTGCCGTATGCCGTGCTTCTCCCACATGCGGGTGGGGTGAGTAAGGTCTCGTCCAGGCACTTCTCGGACCTAGGCCGAACTTCCGCATCAGTGGAGTAAGCTGACCTTTACACGGCCAGGC
>DATHAU010000408.1:0-7848 GCA_035296545.1 Microvirga sp. | reverse complement strand
GCTCAAGGCCAGCCCCACACGTCCGAAACCCTGCGGACGGAGAGCACCGGCCCGCAGGATCCCCGCTCCACCAGTTCGGTGGGCGGCCCCAGTGCGCTGCTCAGCGAGAAGCTTGAGATCACCGGCGGTGTGATCCGCCCGCCGAGGGACATATTTCCTAGCATGGCCGTGCGCCCGCCGGTGCCCGATCCCGGCACGACCCCGGTGATCCCGCCGCCCGGCACACCCGGTGGCGACCCTATCGTTGAGCCAAAATAGCAACGCTCCCTGCCATGCAGACCAACCCCGACGCCAGCCCTATTGACCAGATCATGAGTTTAGCTCGCAAGATCATTGACGAGTGCCCCTCCTGTGTCGGTAAGGCATCGCAGATCACCGTGTGGGCCAGCGAGATCCGGGAAGGACGCCTACTCGGCCCGCAGCCCAGAGAATCTAACAGAGATAGCCGAGCGGCTCGCTGGCGGTGCCGCGACAGGCGTCGAAACCTGGTGCATCTTCGACAACACAGCGGCCTTTGCGGCGACAGGCAATACGCTGGCAACAAGGAGATTGGTGCAGGCACGCTGCTGACGACCTCCCTCTTGCTGCTGGTCAGGAGACCGCCACTGGGCGGTCCCCTGCTTGCGTCAGGTGCGTGGTCCGTCCGTCCGGCTATGCTGGCCACCCGGCTGCGAGATGCCGGCCACAGCTTCACCCACCCGGCCGGATTCATCCGTCAGGGCGGCTACGAGGACGGAGCCCACTCCTTGCTCACCTTCGGCATGGGAGCCCTCAGGGCTCGACAATGAGGATCAGACTGTTGGTGTCGTTCTGTAGTAGGCGTCAACCTTGGCTCCGTACTCATCGTCTGAGAACGGGTCCTCGTCGGTTCCGTATCGTGGGGCACCAACAAGTCGGTCCTTGTCGATATCCACCACATAACCGCCAAGCCTGGTGTCGTAGGTCAACGCCCGCCAGGGCAGCGGATGATAGCTCTCACCGATGCCGAGAAAGCCACCGAAGCTCATCACCACATAGGCAACCTGACCCGAGATCTTATCAACCATGAAGTTGTACACGCTCCCAAGCTGCTCTCCGGTCCGGTTGAACACGGGAGTGCCCTCGACCTTGCTGGAGGCGATCAGACGCCTGGTCTCGTTGATGGCTACTCCGGCGCCTGAGGGATCCAGCTCCATAGAGCCTGGCTCGCGAAGCGGCCTCTCGATAGGCAGTTGCGTTGGCATGGCGTGCTCCTTCTGGGGAGGAACGCCGTCCTGATAGGGTCGTTCCGACAGTTACCTTGCGCTCAAGGTGCCAAACAGCCTCGAGGGAGACCAAACCTGCCTTGCATGTTTATCCGCTTGGACGCTTAGAGCCAACGACGCTGCATATTCTGGAACTTGCGACTTCTAGACGGCCGCTTGATCGCCAGGTCCGAACCGTTCTTGCGGCTCGGCATAGTACGAGCGTCACCCAACTCTCATCGTCGATTTCCATGACTTCATCTCAGCGATAGGATAAGCGTCGGTGTCGTGGATACCAAATGTCAAGCTTGTCTCGGAGGCTGAAATGCAGCTGAACATGGGACTCATCTGGATAGGCGCGCTCCTCGTGCTTAGTGGAGTGCTGTTCACGGCGGCGAAGGTACTAGGGCGAGGTCGGTTGAGTGGTGCCAGATCGGCTCGTCAGGGCTATGCCGGCGACACTCTGGAGCCCAAGGGGGAAAGTGCGCGTTTCCCTCTCAGGGCAATCTGGCCCGGCCTCGTGCTCCTTGCCCTCGGAGCACTTCTGCTGTTGGTCGGCGCGATGGCTTGGACGCCCGAGACTTGATCACCAGCACAGGGGCGACAATCCCCGCTGAAGGGCGTATAGTTTCACTCGGTAAGGGTTGCGGCACCGTGACCAACCGTTTTGCGCACGGCGTAATCCCGCGACCACCTTGAGCCTTGCTCAGGAGGAGCGACTATGGCGAACTTTCATGTGCTGACAGGTACAGAAGTGACGCCGGCCCATATTCCAGTTCGAAAAATTGGGCTGGTGGACCTCAAGGATGCGATAGCGAAGGGCGTTGACGATTTTATGTCGATGCCAACACATCTCGCCTTTCTCGGTTTGATCTATCCGCTTTTCGGCGTCGGCCTTGGCGCTCTAACGTTCACGAGCAACGCGCTGCCTTTGCTCTTTCCTCTCGTATCGGGCTTTGCGCTGGTCGGCCCTGTCGCGGCCATTGGTTTGTACGAGTTGAGCCGCCGTCGGGAGCTTGGGACGGACACATCTGTACGGCATGTCTTCGACGTGGTGCACTCTCCCGCACTGCCCGCGATTCTTGCGCTGGGCGTTGTGCTGATGGTCATCCTCGTCCTATGGCTCTTTGCCGCGAAGGTTCTCTATGAGTCGCTGTATGGCGCAATGGCTCCTGAGTCGTACACGGGCTTCATCTACGACGTCCTAACTACCCGACGGGGATGGACGATGATCGTCCTTGGCCACGCAATCGGATTTGTGTTCGCCTTCGTGGCTTTCAGTATCGGTGTCGTCTCATTCCCACTGCTCCTTGACCGTGATGTCGGAGTAATCTGTGCTGTCCAGACCTCCATTAGAGCGGTACTGACCAATCCTGGCCCGATGGCGCTCTGGGCAGCAATGATTGCCGGCCTTCTGATGATCGGCTCGGCTCCGCTCCTGGTCGGGCTTGCGGTGGTGATGCCGATCCTCGGCCATGCGAGTTGGCATCTCTATCGTCGCACAGTGGAACCGGCTAACGATTCGAAAGATCTGTCTAAGATCTGAGCGCCTTTGATCTATCGACGCACTGCCCGGCTCCGTGGAGGGCGGTGCTTGTCATGGGGCGGTCGCAAAAAAGGCTAGGCGCGTGAAAAGCGTATAATTCGACTCGAAAACCATGATGCCGAGGAAGACGAACACCACTGCGGGAGGGAGCAGAATGGCATAGATCAGGGATAGGCGCTCCCAGGCCATGTGCATGAAGATAGCGATAATGAGCCCCGCTTTCAGGAGCATGAAGAGCAAGATCAGACCCCACCGCAGATAGCCCTGAAACTGGAGGTAGTCGACCAGGTACGAGAACGTGCTCAGCACGAACAGCCATCCCCAGACCACGAGGTAGAGCCTGATCGGAGGTTGATGGCCGTGATCGTGAGCGGCTCGCGCAGAATGGTCGTTAGCCTGAGCCATCGTTGTCTCACCACAAATAGAAGAATGCAAAAATAAAGACCCACACTAGATCGACGAAATGCCAGTAGAGGCCTGTAATTTCCACAGTCTCGTAATTGCCGCTGCGGCTCGTGAAGAAGCCTCGCCGTCCGGTGTCGAAATCACCACGCCAAACCTTGCGGGCGACGATGAGCAGGAAGATTACGCCGAACGTGACATGCGTGCCGTGAAAGCCTGTGATCATGAAGAAGGTTGAGCCGAACTGGGGCGCGCCCCAGGGATTCTCCCACGGTCTGACGCCCTCCTCTATCAGCTTTGTCCACTCGAAAGCCTGCATGCCCACAAAGGCGGCGCCAAGCAGGGCCGTCACGAGCATCAGGATTGCCGTCTTCCTGCGATCGCGCCGATAGGCGAAATTTACCGCCATTGCCATGGTGCCGCTCGAGGTTATCAGCACAAAAGTCATGATGGCGATGAGAATGAGCGGGATGTCTTGACCGAATAAATGCAGGGCAAAGACCTGGCTGGGTTCGGGCCACGGCACCGTCGTCGACATGCGAACCGTCATGTAGGACAGAAGAAAGCAGCTGAAGATGAATGTGTCGCTCAGAAGGAAGATCCACATCATGGCCTTCCCCCAGGAGACATGTTTGAAGGTTCTCTGGTCCGACGCCCAGTCGGTTACGATGGATCGCCAGCGCGTGGGTCGGCTATCCGCCACAGTTGCATCCGCTATATCGGGTTGAGCCATCATTGTCCTCCTAGCTCAGCAACAGGAGACCGAACAGGACGAGCCACATCAGCAACAGAAAGTCCCAGTAAAGGCTGCAGAGATCGAGACCGAGGCTGAGGCGCGCGAGTTTGCGGCCCTGCCATGCCCGCACAACGTTCCGCCCCAGCGCCACGAGGCCACCGAGCACATGCACCCCGTGCAGAGCGGTGATGAGGTAGAAGAACGAGCTTGCCGGGTTTGATGTTAAGAAGTAGCCGGCGTCGCTGAGCTGCCGCCAAGCAAAGAGCTGTCCGGAGACAAAGACGAGGGCCGCTCCGCCAGCCATGAGCAGAGCCGTCTGGACGCCGGCGATATCATCCCGATCCGCCCGCGCACGTGCCCATTGAAGGGCAGCGCTGCTCAGCATCAGCACGCCGGTGTTGACCCACAGCAGCGTCGGTTTCGGCACCGGGCGCCAATCGGGCAACTGCATCCGCATGAAATAAGCGCTGATGAACAGGGCGAAGAGCGAGCCAATGGCAGCAAGGAAAACCCCGAGCCCCACCTTGGCCATAGGGGCGGAGGATACGCCGGTGCCGGGAAACTCCCCGGCGGCTCCGTGCTCGAGCCACGGCTTCGAGGTCAGCCTCTGCGTCGAGAGCCACCACACGGCGATCACGGCCAGTCCTGAGAAGAAAAGGATCGTGATGCCCATGGACGGTTCCCTCCTCAGGCCGGACTGGGTTCAGGTGGCCGGTTCTGGGGCAGGAAGTCCTCCTTGGCGCCGGGGACGTTGTAGTCGTAGGCCCACCGATAGACGACCGGGAGTTCCTTGCCCCAGTTCCCATGCGGCGGCGGAGTTTCGGGGGTCTGCCATTCGAGGGTGGTCGCCCGCCAGGGATTGCCGCCCGATTCTCGTCCGTACCGCAGGCTCCAGAACAGATTGAACAGGAACACGAGTTGCACCGCTCCCACAATCAGGGCTGCGACCGTGATGAACACGTTCAGACTCTGTGCCGACTCCGGCACGAAGCTAGTCGAACCCATTTCGTGGTAGCGCCGCGGCACCCCGAGAAGTCCAAGATAGTGCATCGGGAAGAAGATTGCGTAGGCGCCCAGGAACGTGACCCAGAAATGGAGCTGGCCGAGACCCTCATTCAGCATCCGCCCGGTTACCTTCGGGTACCAATGATACAGCGCGCCGAAGATGACGAAGATCGGCGCGACGCCCATCACCATATGGAAATGCGCGACGACGAACATCGTATCGGAGAGCGGCACGTCCACGACCACGTTGCCGAGAAAGAGGCCCGTGAGCCCGCCATTGACGAACGTGACGATGAAGGCCAATGCGAACAGCATGGGGATTGTCAGGTGGATGTCGCCGCGCCATAGGGTCAACACCCAATTGTAGACCTTGATGGCTGTTGGGATCGCAATGATAAGGGTGGTCGTGGCGAAGAAAAAGCCAAACCAGGGGTTCATACCGCTTACATACATGTGGTGCGCCCACACGACGAAGCTCAGCACACCGATTGCTACGATGGCCCAGACCATCATGCGATAGCCGAAGATGTTGCGGCGCGCATGGGTGCTGATGAGATCGGACACGATCCCGAAGGCCGGCAATGCCACAATGTACACCTCTGGGTGCCCGAAGAACCAGAACAGGTGCTGGAACAGGATCGGGCTTCCGCCCCCATATTGCAGCTGCTCGCCCATGGATACGAGGGATGGCATGAAGAAGCTCGTGCCGAGTACCCTGTCGAACAGCATCATGACGGCGCCGACGAAGAGCGCCGGAAAGGCCAGGAGGGCCAAAACCGTCGCCGTGAAGATGCCCCAAACCGTAAGCGGCATCCGCATCAGCGTCATGCCGCGGGCACGGCCCTGGAGCACTGTGACGACGTAGTTCAACCCGCCCATGGTGAAGCCAATGATGAATATGATGAGCGACGCCAGCATCAGAATAATGCCCATTTCGTATCCCGGCGTACCCTGGAGAATGGCCTGTGGCGGGTAGAGCGTCCACCCAGCTCCGGTCGGCCCACCTGGAACGAAGAAGCTCGACACGAGGACGAGTACCGCCAAGAGATAAATCCAGTAGCTCAGCATATTGAGATACGGGAACGCCATGTCGCGCGCGCCGAGCATGAGCGGGATAAGATAGTTGCCGAAGCCGCCAAGGAAGAGCGCAGTGAGTAGGTACACTACCATGATCATGCCGTGCATGGTGATGTATTGCAGATACTGGCTCGGGTCGACGAAGGAGAGAGTCCCAGGGAAAGCGAGTTGCCACCGCATCAGCCAAGACAGCACGAGCGCGACGAGACCTATCGCCATGGCGGTCAGGGAATACTGGATCGCGATGACCTTGGCGTCCTGTGAAAAGACGTATCTCGTAATCCAGCTATGGGGATGGTAAAGCTCTACTTCACCGACTTCCGCCGGTGGGATTGGTTCAGGGCCAATGACGGCGTCGACCATGGGGTGTCCTCCCTTCCCTGCTCTCCTACTTGTCGGCAGGCATGAAATTGGCCTTCATGATTGTGGTCATTCCGGAGAGCTCTGCGAAGGTCCGCTGCTCTCCAAGCCAAGTCTGGTAAGCGGCCTCGTCGGCCACCACGACCGCGCCGCGCATCTGGGGATGCCCAACTCCGCACAATTCGGCGCACAGAATGTCAAAAGTTCCGGTCCTGGTTGGGGTGAGCCAGAAGTACGTTACCGAGCCCGGGACCATATCCATCTTCCCGCGGAATTCTGGCACGTAGAAGTTATGCAGGACGTCGGTCGAACGCAGCAGGATCTTGATTGGCTTGTCGATCTGCAGGTGCAAATCGCCGGTTTCGATTACTACATCATCTTGGCCAAGTGGATCACGTGGATTGAGCCCAAGCGGGTTCTCGGCGCTTATATTGCGAACGTCTGACGTGCCAAGTCGACCGTCCTTGCCGGGAAGGCGGAAGCTCCACGACCACTGCCGCGCGACGATCTCCACATCGGTGGCTTCGTCCGGCACCGTCACGAATTGGTGCCAGACAAAGAGACCTGGGGCCAGCATGGCGGCGACACCGAGTGCCGTTGCAATGGTAAGCGCCCATTCGAGACGTTTGTTTTCGGGCTCGTAATGTGGACGTTCCGGGCCGCCGTGTCGGAACCGGTAGACGCAATACGCCATGAACAGAACGACTGCGACGAAAACCATCCCTGTGATCCAGAACGTGATGATGAGCGTGCTGTCGATATAGCCCCAGTTCGATGCGATGGGCGTCCACCACCAGGGGCTCAGGGTGTGGAACAGCACAGAGCCGACGGCGATCAAGATCAATGCGAGCACAATTGGCATCACGTCCACCTCCGGCTGAAGCCTCGGATATACGCCAAAAGACCATTCCGTTGGATCCCGAAGCACGACGGATGCTGCGCCGCAAGAGTCTGCGGGAAGTGCTCTCCGGTCGTTCCGGCCCGATCCCTGAAGAGCATGTCGACCTGACACAAAAAGGTCGGGCGGGGTCTGTTCAGCCCAGCCGCGTAGGCATGAACGACTCTGGTTCTTTTATCAACGGCGATCAACTCAACCGTCATGACCAAGCCTCACATCACCAGACCGGGTGACGTCCGTGGCCTTCATGAGCTCCCCGCCAGCTCAACTAGCCGGAACAGAGCGCAGCTCGCCTGATTATGATCAACCTAAACAGAGATGGTGTCAAACATTGGTGTTTCCAAACACCTGCAACAGTCAAGAGAACGCTACACGCTCCAGCTTGGCTATTGCGCCGCCGCGGCCTTTTTGCCCGCGGCGTCGAACTGCTTCAGGTAGGCGACGAGGTCGGTAATCCTCTGCTCGTCCTTGAGGCCGGCATAGATCATCTTGGTGCCGGGGATCTTGGCCCGCGGGTCCTTGATGTAGTCCCGGAAGGTGGCCTCGTCCCAGGTGATCCCGGAATTCTTGTTGGCGGGGGAATAGTTGTAGCCCTCCACCG
>DATHAU010000407.1:0-4865 GCA_035296545.1 Microvirga sp. | reverse complement strand
GCCTCCATAAGGAGATCCTGCCGTTGATCGTCTACATGACCCACGCCGTGCCGACGCTTCTGACCTATGGAAAGAGGCTGTTCGCCGCCAAACTCGGCATTCCAGAGCCCGTCGATCGCTCACCTGCCGCCGAGCCGACAGGCTTCGGCCTGTCCGAGATGAAGCGCTTCGGCGAAGAACTCGACATCCTCGAACGATCTCTCGGAAAACCCTTAGCGGCTTGATGGGGCGGCGCTCCCAACGCTCATCCCAAAACCCCTTCGTCGATTCTCGCGCAGCCCCGCCATAGCCCGACCCCCGAAGCCGAGCCGCGCCTAGAGGGTGAACGTCTGCCTGGCCGTTTCGTGGGCCCGGATGTAGTCCCAATCGTAGGTCACGCCCAGGCCCGGGCCCACCGGGACAGGGAAGCATCCGTCCCTGTCGACGCCGTCGAGCTGGTCGCTGTATCCGCAGGCGTAGACGGGAGGGACCGCGTTCGGGCAGTCCGGCCCGACAAGGGCGATCTCGTAGAAGTTCGTGTTGCGCGTGGCAGCCATGCAGTGCCGATGGGCGGGCCCGCAGGCGTGGATCTCCACGTCGATGCCGAAGGCCTCGGCAAGGTGAGCGATCTTCATGGCGCCCGTGATCCCGAGATCGTATTCGGGATCCGAGCGCAGCATGTCGGTGCCGCCGTTGATCAGGAAGTCGGCCTTGGGCTCGAAGCCTCGCAGGTATTCCGTCTGGAGGATCGGCGTCTTGAGCATCTCGCGCAGGCGCTTGTGGGCAAAGGCCGAGACGCCGCAATCGCGCATGGGATCCTCGTACCAGAAATACCCTGCCTCGTCGCAGGCGCGGCCGACGTAGAGGGCGTCGGCGAAGGTTCTGAGTTCGTTTGCCGGATCGAGCATCAGCGCCATGCGGTCGCCCACGGCCCTGGCCACGTGGAGAACGTTTGCGGCCTCCTCGCGGGGGTCCCCGTCATGCCAGCCGTGAACCTTGAAGGCGCGGTATCCCATGTCGTAGCAGACCTGAGCAAAATCCGCGAAAGCCTCCGGGCTGTCGAGGCCGCCGTTCCGATCCCCATGGTAGGTGGAGGCATAGGCCTTGAGGCGCTGCCGGAACCCGCCGAGAAGCTGCGAGACCGAAGCGCCGAAGCGCTTGCCGGCGAGGTCCCAGAGCGCGATGTCGATGGGCCCGATTCCCATCCCGTCATGCTGCCTCAGCTCGCGCTTCATGTCGTTCCAGATCATCTCGCGCTGGTCGGGGTCGCGTCCGAGGAGGTTCGGCGCCAGGGAGGTCGTCTGCGCCATGGTGGCGCGGGTGCCGCCCCAATGGGTGACGTACTGGCCCTCGGCGCCGTCGTCGGTGCGGATGACCACGGCGAATTTCGTCAGCTCCAAGGTCGAGTCGGGCTTATATCCGATGTTGTAGACGGCCTGCGCGTTCTCCGCCGATCGGCCCAGGTTCCTGGCCTTGAAGGCGAACTCGACGATCTCGACTTCGGTGATCTTTGTCATGGGTCAACTCTCAGAAGCCTGCCACGTAGGGGAGCCAGAGACTCAGTCCCGGCACATAGGTGATCACGGCGAGCGCGACCACGAGGGCGATGAGGAAAGGCCAAAGCTCCCGCAGCAAGGGTCCCAGCCGCACCCGCGTGATCGCCATGGCGACGAAGCACAGGACGCCCACCGGCGGAGTCACCTGGCCGATGACAAGGTTCACCAGCAGGACGATGCCGAAATGCACCAGGTCGATCTGAAGCGAGGTCAGAAGGGGCATCAGGATCGGCACCAGGATGATCATGATGGCGATCGTCTCCATGAACATGCCCGCGATGAGGAGCGCGATGTTCAGGATCAGCAGGACCACGAGGGGATCGGTCGAGATCGAACTCATGTATTCGGTGACGATCTGCGGAGCCTGCCCGACCGTCAGGATCCAGCTGAACGGAGCCGCCGCGGCGACGATCGCCAGGATCACCGCGGTTTCGCGGGCGGTGCCGATGAAGATCGCCGGAAGATCCGCCATGCGGATCGAGCGGTAGATGACCATGCCGACCACGAGGGAGTACGCGGCGGCGACGCCGGCGATCTCGGTGGCGGTGAACACGCCGGCCCTGAAGCCGACGATGATGATGACGGGCATCAGCAGGGCAAGGGACGAGTATTTGAACTCGCTCCAGAGCCTTGCCCAGGAAAACGCGCCGGCCGGCCTGAAGTCCCGCGTTCTGGCCATGATGGCGATGGTCGCCATGATGCAGCCGGCCATGACGAGGCCGGGAACGATCCCGGCCACGAACAGCTTTCCCAGGGAGATGTTGGCCTGCCACGCATAGACCACCATCAGGATCGACGGGGGAATGATGGGCCCGAGGGTGCCGGCCACGGCCGAGAGGGCCGCCCCGAAGGCGCGGGGGTAGCCCATGCGCTCCAGTTGGGGCACGAAGACCCGCGCGGCCGCGGCGGTGTCGGCCACCGACGAGCCCGAGATCCCCGACAGGAACACCTCCCCGACGACGAGGGTATGGGCGGGCCCGCCGCGGATATGTCCGACCAGCGCCTTGGTGAAGCCGAACAGGCGCTCGGATATTCCCGATGCGTTCATGAGCGATCCGGCCAGGGTAAAAAGAGGGATCGCCAGCAGGGGAAAGGACTGGACTCCCGCGACCACGCGCTGCGCTGCGACCGTGAGCGGGATGCCCTCCACCGCAATGGCCAGCATGGCGGAAGCCGCCATGGCGATCCAGATCGGCGTGCCGATCACCAGCAGGACTGCGAACGAGACGAGGAGGATCGTCACCATGCGCCGTCTCACTCACGCGTTGTGATGTCGGACCAGAGCGCCCCGGCGACGCCTTCGTCCATCAGGTTGCGAAGGAGATGCAGGATGGAAAGGGCGCTGCCGACCACGAGCGGCGCAATCGCCCAGGCGGCCGACACCTGGAGCATGGGCGTCAGGTTCGGCATCTCGCGAACCATGTAGCGCCACGCGTACCAGGTGAGGACGCCGAGAACCAGAGCCGTCACGGCCGTCGCCAGGGCGCCGAACGCGATGGACACGACCCGGGGCGCAAAGAGCACGACCACATCGATGATGATGTGGGAGCGCACGCGAAACGCGTTCGCGATGCCCAGAAAGATCATCCATCCGAACAGGACGATGACGAGCTCCTCGGACCAGGTCAGCGGGTCGTTGAGGATGTAGCGGAACACGACGGCCGCCAGGACGAGGCCGGCGATGAGCGCGTGAAGCGCAGCAAGGCAGAGGTCCTCTGCGCGGCTCGACCAATCGTCGAGCCGCCGGACGGCATTTGCGAGCGGCATCGATCCCGTCACCGCTTGCGGTTGGTTTCGATCGCCGCGAGCAGACGGTCGAGATTGGCTTTGCCCCACCGGGCTTCCATCGCCTGCGTGGCGGAGCGGGCGCGCTCTGCGAAAGCATTCCTGTCGATGTCCTCGATGATCTTCGAACGACCGGACTTGCGGATCTCCTCGAGCATGGAGGATTCCCGCTTCTGCTGCAGGTAGGTGTTCATGGCCGATGCGCGCGCCGCCTCCGCGAAGACGATTTCCCGGTGTTCGGGCTTGAGCCGGGACAGGCTGTCGCGGTTGATCAGGATCATGTTGTTCTGAAGCATGTGGCGGGTCATGGCGACGACGCCCTGCACCTCATAGAACTTGCGGGCGTAGATCGTCGGGATCGGGTTTTCCTGACCGTCCACGGTTCGCTGCTGGAGCGCCGTATACACCTCGCCGAACGGCACGGGCGTGGGCGAGGCGCCGAAAGCCTTGATCATCTCGACCCAGACAGGGCTTTCCGGCACGCGGATCTTGAGGCCCTGCAGGTCCTCCGGCTTCCTGACGTCGCGATCCAGGGTCGTCATGTTGCGCCAGCCCCAGTACCAGATGCGGGAGAGGGGGACGATGGAGTGCTTGTCGCGCAGCTCGTCGAACACGGGGTCGAAGGCGGTCGAGCGGATGATGGCCTCCGCCTCGTTCCAGTCCCGCCACAGGAACGGCGCGCTTGCCATTTCGAGCGCCGGGACAAGGGCCGATGCCGCCGCCATGGACGGAGCGGAGATGTCGAGAGCGCCTTCCTTGACCTGCTTGATGAGATCGATCTCCTTTCCAAGCTGCTCGGCCGGGAAAACGCGAATCGTCACGGCTCCCCCGGTGGCCTTGTTGACCCTATCGGAGAACTCCTGGAACAGCTCTCCGGCAATCTCGGCCGTCGTGTTGGCGTGACCGAACCGCAGGGTCTGCGCTTGGGCCTGTCCGGCGAGCACTCCCCCGGCGACCACGGCCGCCGCTAGCAGATGTCGGATAAACATAGTGTCCTCCCTTTGTGGGGTTCCGGGTTGATGGATCAACGGCAGGGCGCGGCTATTGGATGAGCCTTTCATATGAGCCGTTGAGATGCCGCCGCATGGCGGTTGCGGCGGCGTCCGGATCGCCGGCTTCGATGGCGTCGACGATCCGAACATGCTCGGCGTGGATCACCGCCACCTCCTGCTCGCGGCTGATGTAAAGCCGCGAGATATGCAGGTGAAAGTGGAGATCCTCGAAGCTTTTCAGGGCGACGCCGTTTTCGGCAGCCGCCATGATGGTGTTGTGGAAGCGATCGTCCGCCTCGGTGAAGGCGCGGTGGCTCCGGTACTCCCGCGACGGCGGGTCGGCCATCATGGCGTTGACGGCCTCCCGGAGCGTCTTGAGGATCCCCGGCTTCAGGGGGCGCCGGGCGGCCTCGGCCGCTGCCCAGGGCTCGACGAGGCGGCGGAACGCATAGAGGTCCTCATAATAGCGCCGGTCAGGCAGGGCAGCGGTGGCAAAGCCGACGAAGGGCGCTGCGCTGACAAGCCCCTCGGCGACGAGCCGGGTCAGCGCTTC
>DATHAU010000406.1:0-4391 GCA_035296545.1 Microvirga sp. | reverse complement strand
TCGGCCTCCGCTGGGAGAGGCCGGTCCGGCGGCAGTCGGAGCATTTCGAGGATTATCGGGGCGCCTTCCTGACGCTGAAGGGGAGGGGCGTCCTCTATCCCTGCTTCTGCTCCCGCAAGGCCATCGGCGACGCCGTCGCCCGCCGGGAGGCCCGGAGCGGCCGGCCCTGGCCCCGCGACCCGGACGGCGCGCCGCTCTATCCGGGCACCTGTGCGAATCTCCCGCCCGAGGAGGTCGCGCGGCGGATCGCAGGGGGCGAGCCCCATGCCTGGCGGATCCATATGGCGGCAGCCCGCCGGCTTCTCCCCGGCCCCCACTCCTATGGGCGGTTCGATGCAGGAGACGCCACAGACGATGGAAGGGGCTGCCCAACGAACGTCATGGCCGACCCCTGGCGCTGGGGCGATGCGGTGATCGTGCGCAAGGACGTTCCAACCAGCTACCACCTGGCCGTGGTGGTGGACGACGCGCTCCAGGGCGTCACCCATGTGGTGCGAGGCCAGGATCTCGAGGCCGCCACCGACCTGCACGTGCTGCTGCAGGCCCTGCTCGCTCTGCCGGCCCCGCTCTACCACCACCACCCTCTCGTGCTCGATCCTGCGGGCGACAAGCTGGCCAAGAGCCGCGGGTCCGAGCCGCTGGGCGCCTTGCGGATGCGGGGCGCAACGGCCGCGGAAGTGAGGCGGCGCCTCGGCTTTCCGCCTCAGCCGACCCCCAGCACATAGAGCCAGACCAGGGTGGTGCCGAGCGCCAGGATCGTCGACAGGGTGACGGTGCTGGAGGCCAGGGCGACCCCCTCGCCGTAGCGCACGGCAAAGAGATAGGCGTTGATGCCCGAAGGGCAGGATGCGAACAGCACCGCGACCCCGGCCCAGACGGGCGGCATGTGGAAGACCTGGGTTGCCAGAACCAGAACCACCAGGGGATGGACCACGAGCTTGAGCCCGGACAGGAGGGCCGGCAGCTTCCAGCCCGTGGCGATCCCATGGCGCTGCAGGGCGATGCCCATGGACGTCAGGGCGCAGGGGACGGCGGCGCTCCCGAGCAGGTCGACGATCTGCCACAACGCCCCGGGGACATGGCCCGCGAGGGGGCGGCAGATGGATCCGGCCAGGATGCCCACCACGATGGGATGGGTCGCCAGACGCCTCAGGATCACGACGGGCGAGGCCTGCCGCCCCTCGGCCATGATCGTCGCCAGGGTCATGGTGACGGGCAGGTGCACCGCGATCAGGAGGAACAACGGCACCGCTCCCGCATCGCCATAGGCCTTCAGGATCATGGGGATGCCCACGAAGATGGTGTTCGCCTGCCCGGCGGAGAAGCCGGCGACGACGCCGGAAACGCCCTTCAGGCCGAAGAAGCGCCGCCCGAGGATGGTGGCCAGGACCCAGACCAGGGCCACTCCCGCGAAATAGGAGATCCAGTAGCCCCAGGGCTGCACGGGCGGAATCTCCGCCCGCACCAGGGTGCGGAAGATCAGGCAGGGCAGGGCGAGAGCGAAGACGAACTCGGACAGGCCGTCGCCCACCTTGTCGGACACGAAGCCCGTCCGGCGCGCGATGTAGCCGATGCCGATCAGGCCGAAGACCGGCAGGACGATCGTGAGCAGGTCGAGCATGGCCCCCTAGCGCAGTTCGGCGCGCTGGGCGACGCTGGCCGAGGCGGTGGCGTGGGCCATGAGATCGTCCACCTGCTCGCGCTGGCGCTTGAATTCCGCCAGGCCGCGGCCTTCGAGCTCGCGCCCCCGCGGGAGGCGGATCTTCAGGGGATCGACGAAGCTGCCGTTGATGATCACTTCGTAGTGCAGGTGGGGGCCCGTGGAGAGGCCGGTATTGCCGAGATAGCCGATGACCTGACCCTGCTGGACCCTCCTGCCCGGGGTGATGCCCTTGGCGAAGCCCGACAGGTGGGAATAGGCGGTCACATAGCCGTTCGTGTGCTGCAGCTCGATCCGGCGGCCGTAGCCCGAGTCCCATTCCGCCTTGATGACCGTTCCGTTGCCGGCCGCGATGATGGGCGTGCCGATCCGGTTGGCCCAGTCCACGCCCGTATGGGGGCGGCTGTAGCCCAGGATCGGGTGGAAGCGGGAGCCGAAGCCTGAGCGCAGGATGCCGTCGGCGATGGGCTTGCGGATCAGGAATTTCTTGAGGGAGCGGCCGGACTCGTCGAAGAAATCGATGGTCCCGTCCTCGCCCTGGTAGCGGTAGACCCGGCGCGACTCGCCGCCGACGGTGAGGGAGGTGTAGAGGATCTCCGGGGTTCCGCTCTCGTCGTCGGCCCCGAAGAAGATCTCGAAGCTGTCGCCCTGGGAGGCGCGGCGCTGGAAGTCCACGTCGTAGCCGAAGATCCGGATCAGCTCTTCCACGGTCTCCCGGGGCAGGTCGTTCTTCATGGCCGTCTCGTAGAGGCTCTCGTAGAGACGAACGCCGCTGCCGCCTTCCTCCCCTTCCTCAGGGGCGTCGCGCTTCCGGGGATCGAACTGATCGGCGGGAGGCGTGACGGACACGAAGATGCCCCGGTCGTTGGTGGCGGCGATTCCCTCAAGGCCCCGTTCCCCGAAAACCTGCACCCGGACCACCTGCTTGGGGTCGCCGAGGCGCGGTCCCGGGGCCATGAGAATCCGCAGGCGCTGGCCTTCGGCGAGGCTCGCGACCCTGATGCGCGCGGCGAGCGCCGTGCCGATCGCGGAGATCTGCTCGGGCGTGGCGCCGTAGCTGCGCAGGGCCGTCTCGAGGGTGTCGCCTTTTCGAAGGACGAGGTCGCGCTCCTCCACCAGAGGAGGGATGGACTTCTGTTCGATCTTGGCCAGGTTGGTCACGTTCTCGGGCACGACCCGAACCTCGATCGTGCTGAACGGCGCATCCACGACCCGGGCATAGCCCAGGGCATCCCCCAGTTCTCCGGGATTCCGCAAGGTGCGGAACAGCATCTGCTGGGCGGGAATCGGCACGCCGGCCCGGCGTCCCGCCTCGCTGGAGAGGCGGCGCTCCTCCTCCAGCATGGCAAGGACGTCGCTGTCGGCAAGGGAGGGCGCGCCGGCGTCGATGGGAAGGGCGGCGAGATCGCGCCGGACCACCGAAACGTCGGCGTCCGACATTTCCGGCACCGGCTCGACCCGCTCCTGGCTGTCCTCCGCGAAGAGGCGCATCGGGTTGAAGCGGGGAATGTCCGTGGCGTAGGTGCCGGCTGTCAGGGACAGGTTGGTGGCCACCCGCACGAACTGGCGGACCTTGATGGCCTCCCGGTCGCCGTTGCGGATCGTCATGGGAGCCCGGAAGCTGTGCCGGGCCAGGCTCACCGGCTCCGTCAGGTTCAGCCGGTCGCCCTTGCGGGCTTGGTTGGAGGGGCGTTCACCCCCGGCATTGGACGGCCGGGCCATGTCCATGGAGGCTCTCTCCGGGGGCAGGGCCGAAGTAGCCGCTCCTTCCAGAGCAATGTAAATGGAGGCGCCGATGAGAGCCGCGCCCGTCAGGCCCGTCAGCACGCTCGCCCCGAGCCAACGCAGGTTGATCTCGCGCCTGTCGATCTCGGGAGCCGCGCCGCCTTCGGGATTGAGGGGGGGCTCGTGGCCGAGATCCACGCCGGATGATGCGCGCAAAGCGTCCCGAAGGGAGCTCCTGGAGCGGCTGTCATCTGGAGGAGGGTGGCTCATGCGGTGACGATGGGATCGCTCGGTGAGAAGGCTGCTGGCGGCAAGGCGCTCTAGCACGAGTCGCGGCAGCCGCACAGGCCGGGAAGCCTGCGGACGGTCCGCCCCGGGTTCGAAGCGCCATTGTCAGGCTCGCTGCTTCGGTCGGCACTGTGTCTGCAGTAAGGCAAGAGGGCGAACTCCGCAGGACTGAGGCCCATCTCCACAGGCTCCCCGAGAGGTTCTCCCGAGGTGTCAAAAAACTTTCATGATCGTGTTGACAGCCTCATTGGGCACGGCCTATATACCGCCCATCGACGCCGTCGCTGAAGCGGCCGGCGCCAAGAACCTCCTCGGAAACCGGGCCAGCGGCCCGACCTCGGTCGGGAAGCAAAGTTCGTTCTGCGGAGGCTATCATCTTCGGATGGTAGGTCGAACCTGGCTTCGAAAAGATCGAAGCGGGGGTTGACAACGGAAGCGAATGATCTTAAATCAGGTTCATCGCGGGGTTGGCCATCGAGTGGCTGCTCCAAGATTTCCCTGACAGAGTGGCGGCTCAGACCGGAGATCCCGGGGTGAGGCGCTGTTGTGTTCGGAAGTCGTTTGCATCGCGAGATGCTGTTCTTTGACAAGTGAAGAGAGAAAGAGAAGCGTAGGCGGCGGTGTCCTTGCGGGCGATCTGAGAAGATCGCTGTAAGATACATCGACCAATGTCTATGCTTTGGTGAGTACACCGCTTCAGGGACACCTGGAGATGGAT
>DATHAU010000405.1:0-5669 GCA_035296545.1 Microvirga sp. | reverse complement strand
CGACCAGAACCACGAGGTTCTCGGCAAGGTGGCCCAGGACCGGGGCTACAAGAAGGTGTATCTGCTGGCCCCGAACTACCAGGCGGGCAAGGACGCGCTCGCCGGCTTCAAGCGCCACTACAAGGGCGAGATCGTGGAGGAGTCCTACGTTCCCCTAAACAATCTCGACTTCCAGTCCGAGCTGGCCAAGATCGCCTCCATGCAGCCGGACGCGATCTTCACCTTCATGCCGGGCGGCATGGGCGTGAACCTGGTCAAGCAGTACCGCGCGGCGGGGCTGGCCGACCGCATCCCGTTCCTGTCCGCCTTCACGGTGGACGAGTCGACGCTTCCCGCCCAGCAGGATGCGGCCATCGGCATGTTCGGCGGCTCCAACTGGGCCCCCAACCTCGACACACCGCAGAACAAGAAGTTCGTGGCCTCCTACGAGGCCGCCTACAACGCGGTGCCGGGCTCCTATTCCATGCACGCCTACGACGCGGCGCTGCTGATCGACAGCGCGCTCAAGGCCACCGGCGGCAAGATGGACAACAAGGACGCGGTGCGCGCCGCGATCAGGAAGGCCGACTTCAAGTCCCTGCGCGGGGACTTCAAGCTCGGGGCCAACGGCTTTCCGGTCCAGGACTTCTACCTGGTGAAGGCGGCCAAGCGCCCCGACGGCAAGTTCCAGACCGAGATCGTCCAGAAGGTGTTCGACGACTACGCCGACGCCTACGGCAAGGAATGCGCGGCCACGAACTGATCGCCTCGATAGCCCCTGCCCCGTCTCGAACCATCGAGACGGGGCAAACCTTTTTCCAGCGGACGCCGCGGCAGGTTGCCGGCAGGCGCCTGCCCGCAGCGAAGCGCCGATGACCGCGACCCTTCTGCTCATCCAGTCCCTCAACGGGCTTCAGTTCGGGCTGATCCTCTTCCTCATCGCCGCGGGATTGACCCTGGTGTTCGGGGTCATGGACTTCATCAACCTGGCCCACGGGGTCCAGTACATGATCGGGGCCTATCTGGTGGCGGCCTTCAGCGCCTGGACCGGCAGCTTCGGCTGGGCGCTCCTGCTCGCGCTTCCCACCACCCTGGCCTTCGGGCTGTTCCTCGAAGCGCTGATCTTCCGCCACCTCTACGAGAGGGACCATCTCGATCAGGTGCTCGCCACCTTCGGGGTCATCCTGTTCCTGAACCAGGGCGTGAAGTTCGTGTGGGGCGCGGCTCCCTTGAGCGTGCCGGTGCCGGAGATCCTGTCGGGCTCGGTGGAGATCGCGACCGGCCTGCTCTATCCGGTCTACCGCCTCGCCATCATCGCGGCGGGCCTGGGCGTGGCGGCGCTGCTCTACGGGCTCGTCAACCACACCCGGATCGGGATGCTGGTGCGCGCGGGCGCCTCCAACGCCCCCATGGTGTCGGCGCTGGGCGTCAACATCCAGCGGCTGTTCATGATCGTGTTCGGCTTCGGCGCGATGCTGGCGGGCTTTGCCGGAGCCATGGTGGCGCCGATCCTGTCGGTGGAGCCCGGCATGGGCGACAACATCCTCATCCTCGCCTTCGTGGTGATCGTGATCGGCGGCATCGGGTCGATCCGCGGGGCGTTTCTCGCGGCGCTCCTCATCGGCCTCGTGGACACGGTGGGGCGCTCGTTCGCCACCAACCTCCTGCGGCTCTTCCTCGATCCCGCGGCGGCGAGTCAGACCGGGCGGGCGGTGGCCCCCATGCTGATCTACATCTTCATGGCCGCCGTGCTGTTCTTCCGCCCCTCCGGCCTGTTTCCGGTCAAACGCTAGGGCGCTCCCATGACCGAGATCGCCCAGCCGCAAGCCGCCCCCGCGCCCTCCCCGTCCCTGCGGGTCGATCCCGTCCCGGTCATCCTCTTTGCGGCCTTCGCGCTCGCGCCGATCCTGGCGGCCTTCTCCGGGGCGGAGGGCTATGTGCTCTCCCTGCTCACCCGGGTGATGATCTTCGGCATCGCCGCCCTGTCGCTGGACCTGATCCTCGGCTACGGCGCGCTGGTGAGCTTCGGCCACGCGGCCTTTCTCGGCATCGGCGGCTATGCGGTGGGCGTCCTGGCAAGCCACGGGGTCGAGGACGCCCTGGTGCAGATTCCCGTGGCGCTTGCGGCCTCCGCGGCCTTCGCCTTCGTGACCGGCGCGATCTCGCTTCGCACCAAGGGCGTCTACTTCATCATGATCACGCTGGCCTTCGGCCAGATGCTGTTCTTCCTCGCCACGTCGCTGGCCGCCTATGGGGGCGACGACGGCATGACCCTGCCCTCGCGCAGCCTCGCGGCGGGATCGGCCTTCCTGGAGAACGACCGCGCCTTCTACGGGGTGAGCCTCCTGGCCCTCGTGGCGGCCTACGGCCTGTCCCGCTCCATCGTGGCCTCGCGCTTCGGGCGGGTGCTGCGCGGCACCCGGGAGAACGCGATCCGCATGGAGGCCATCGGCTTCCAGCCGTTCCGGTTCCAGCTCGCGGCCTATGTGATCAGCGGCATGATGGCGGGGCTCGCCGGGTGCCTGCTCGCCAACCAGGCGGAGTTCGTGAGCCCGGCCTACATGACCTGGCAGCGCTCGGGCGAGCTGATCTTCATGGTGGTGCTCGGCGGATTGGGCTCCCTGCACGGGGCCGTCATCGGGGCGGCGGCCTTCCTCCTGCTGGAGGAATTCCTGCCGGAGCTTCTCCATGGGGCGAGCTTTTTTCTGAGCGACGAGATCCGCGACCGTCTCGCGGAGAACTGGAAGATGGTGTTCGGGCCGCTCCTCATCCTGATCGTGCTGTTCGCGCGCGGCGGGATCATGGGGCTCCTGCGGCGGGGGCATCATGGCTGAGCCCCTCCTCGACATCCGCGCCCTGCGCAAGACCTACGGGGCCCTGGTGGTCACCGACGACGTGAGCCTGTCCGTGCGGCCGGGCGAGCTGCACGCGATCATCGGCCCCAACGGGGCGGGCAAGACCACCCTGATCCACCAGATCTCCGGAATGCTGCCCTCCAACTCCGGCCGGATCCTGTTTTCGGGCGAGGACGTCACGCCTCTGCCCATGCATCGGCGCGTGCAGAAGGGCCTCGCCCGCTCGTTCCAGATCACCTCGATCCTGCCGGGCTTCTCGGCCCTCGAGAACGTGGCGCTGGCCGTGCAGGCGCGCTCCGGTTCGAGCTTTCGCCTCCTAGGGGACGCCTCGCGGGAAAGGGCGCTCAACGAGCCCGCCATGGAATGCCTGAACCTCGTCGGCCTCGCCGGCCGGGCGCAGGGGCCGGCGGGGCTGCTCTCCCACGGGGAGAAGCGCCAGCTCGAACTGGCCGTCGCGCTCGCCACCGAGCCCAAGCTGCTGCTCCTCGACGAGCCGCTGGCCGGCACCGGCCACGAGGAGTCGCTGCGCGTGGTCGAGACCCTGCGGCGGCTCAAGGCCCGGCTCACCATCGTGCTCATCGAGCACGACATGGACGCGGTCTTCTCCCTCGCGGATCGCGTGAGCGTGCTGGTCTACGGCCGGGTGATCGCCACCGACACGCCGGAGCGGATCAGGGCCAACGCGGAGGTGCGCGCCGCCTATCTGGGCGAGGAGGAGGTGGCCTGATGCTGCAGGTCCGCGGTCTCCAGGCTTCCTATGGGGCGGCGCAGGTGCTGTTCGACATCTCCCTCGACGTGGGCGCGGGCGAGGTGGTGACGCTGCTCGGCCGCAACGGCATGGGCAAGACCACCACCGTGCGCTCCATCATGGGCCTGCTGCGCCCCCGGGGCGGCGAGGTGCGCTTCGACGGGGCCGTGGTGACGGGGCTCGCGCCTTACCGGATCGCCAAGACCGGCATCGGCCTCGTGCCCGAGGGGCGGCAGATCTTTCCCACCCTCACGGTGGAGGAAAACCTCGTCGCCACCGCGTCCGCCCGCTCCGGCGCGCGGCGCTGGACGCTGGACGCGGTCTACGACCTGTTTCCGCGCCTCCGGGAACGGCGCGGGAATCTCGGAACGCAGCTCTCCGGCGGCGAGCAGCAGATGCTCGCCATCGGCCGCGCCCTGATGACCAACCCCAAGCTCCTCATCCTGGACGAGGCCACGGAAGGCCTCGCCCCCCTGATCCGCGCCGAGATCTGGACCTGCCTCAAGCGCCTGCGGGGCGAGCGCCAGTCGATCCTGGTGATCGACAAGAACGTGGACGCGCTGGCAAGCTTCGCCGACCGGCACGTGATCGTCGAAAAGGGCCGCTCGGTCTGGACCGGCACCAGCGCCGAGCTCACCACCGATCCCAGCCTCAAGGACCGCTATCTCCATGTCTGAAAACGCCGCGCCCGGGATCGACTACGAGGCCGAATACAACAACCGGGCCCGCGTTCCCGACCACATGACCCATATCGCCGGCTGGCAGCGGGACGCCGCCGCCTATCGCGAGACGGCAGGGGGCGAGCTCGACATCGCCTACGGGCCGGAGGAGCGCCATCGCCTCGACCTGTTCCATCCCTCCGGCGGCGACAGGGGCGGCCCCGTGGTCCTGTTCATCCACGGCGGGTACTGGCAGGCCTTCGACAAGTCCTCGTCGAGCCATCTGGCGCGGGGCGCCAACGGGCGCGGGCTGACGGTGGCCGTGCCGAGCTACCGCCTCGCCCCGGCCGCGACCCTTGCGGAGATCGTGGCCGACATCGAGGCGGCGGCGGGGTTCGTCATGCGGCGCACCGGCCGTCCCCTGGTCGCCTGCGGCCACTCGGCGGGCGGGCACCTGTCGGCCTGCCTGATGGCGCGATCCGCCGCATGGGAGCGCCCCGTGCGCGCCGCCATGCCGATCTCCGGCCTCTTCGACCTCCCTCCCCTGGTCTCCACCTCGGTCAACCGGGCGCTCGGCCTCACGGTCGAGGAGGCGCAGCGCCTGAGCCCTCTCGACTGGCCGCCCCCGACGAGCGGCCGCCTCGCCGCCGTCGTCGGCGGAGCGGAGAGCAGCGAATACCTGCGCCAGTCCCGCACGCTCGTGGAGCAATGGGGAGCGGCGGGCGTTGCGGCCCGCTGCCACGAGGTGCCGGACGCCAACCACTTCACCGTCATCGCAGGACTGGCGGACCCGGATGATCCGCTGGTGGATATGCTGGCGGAGCTGGCGGAGGACGCTTAGCGCGCGGCCGGATTCCCCTCCTGGCGGGCCGATGCCCGCGACCGCTGCGCTGCGGCCGGTCCAGCGGACCGGCGAGCGAAGCGAGGAAAGGGGATCCTCAAGCGCTGCGCAACCTGGCTCTCCTCCCCACTCATCCCAGGCTTGCCTGAGACGGGCTTCATGATGCGCAAGTCGGCGCTGAGCGAGCTCTCCTCCCCCCTTGTGGGGAGGAGGTGGAGGTGGGGGTGTGAGCGATAGCCGATGAAGGTGTGGCGCCAACACCCCCACCCTGGCCCTCCCCACAAGGGGGAGGGGAAAGAGGGCGCGGCTCCGAGCCAGGGATTTCCTTCCCTTGCGAGGGCTTGCGCCCTCTCCGGCCGGGAATGACACGGAGGTAACGGAACAGTGTCATCCTGCCGGTCCTCCGGACCGGACCGGCGAGCCGCAGGCGAGGGAAGGGGATCGCGTGAGGGATGGGGCGCGCTCTTCCCTCCCCCTTGCGGGGAGGGACAAAGGGTGGGGTCGCAGGGTCAGAGCTCTGCCCATCGAGTGAAAAGCTCGAAGGCTGCTACAGCGCCTGATCCTCTGACTGTCCCACCCGGCCGCAC
>DATHAU010000404.1:0-3289 GCA_035296545.1 Microvirga sp. | reverse complement strand
GCATGAAGGACTCCAAGGTGATCGTGGCGATCAACAAGGACGAGGAGGCCCCGATCTTCCAGGTGGCCGATTACGGCCTCGTGGGCGACCTCTTCACCCTCCTCCCCCAACTTCAGGAGGAGTTGACCAAAGCCGGTCAATAGGGTCAGGAATGACAGTGAACCGGGCGGGCCTCCCGCCCGGGCACCTTCGGCGGATGTCCAGGCAGCAGGCAAGATGAGCATCGAGATCAAGACGGTTGGCGTGATCGGCGCTGGGCAGATGGGCAGCGGAATCGCCCATGTCTGCTCGCTTGCAGGGTTCGGCGTCCGGCTCAACGATCTCTCGGAGGACCGGATCAACGCAGGCCTCGCCACCATCAACGGCAACATGGCCCGCCAGGCCTCGAAAGGCGCCATCGCCGAGGACGAGCGCCGCGCCGCCCTGGAGCGCATCCGCCCCGCGCCGTCCTATGACGACCTGTCGGCCTGCGACATCGTCATCGAGGCGGCCACCGAGAACGAGGAGGTGAAGCGCAAGATCTTCACCAACCTGTGCCCGTCCCTTCGTCCGGACGCCATGATCGCCACCAACACGTCCTCGATCTCCATCACCCGGCTGGCCGCCTCCACGGACCGGCCGGAGCGCTTCATCGGCATCCACTTCATGAACCCGGTGCCGGTGATGCAGCTCGTGGAGCTGATCCGCGGCATCGCCACCGAGGACCCGACCTACGAATCCGCCAAGGAGTTCATCGGCAGGCTCGGCAAGACCGCCACCGTGTCCGAGGACTTCCCGGCCTTCATCGTCAACCGCATCCTGCTGCCGATGATCAACGAGGCCATCTATACCCTCTACGAGGGGGTCGGCTCCGTGGAGGCCATCGACACGGCCATGCGGCTTGGCGCCAACCACCCCATGGGCCCGCTCCAGCTCGCCGATTTCATCGGCCTCGACACCTGCCTGTCGATCATGCAGGTGCTCCATGAGGGCCTGGCGGATTCCAAGTACCGCCCCTGCCCCCTGCTGGTGAAATACGTCGAGGCGGGCTGGCTCGGCCGCAAGAGCAAGCGCGGCTTCTACGACTACCGGGGCGAGAAGCCGGTTCCGACCCGCTGAGAACCCTGCCTCCGGCCCCTCGGGCTGCGGGCGCCCCTTGAAGCCACCCCCTACTTGCTGTGGGTGCGTCACAAACGCCTTCGCGTCCGAGCTTCACAACGGCGTCACACTGCCTATAGTCTTAGGAGACGGGAAACGACTCTTCCTTGAGTATCAGGAGGTGATGTGACGATACACGTCCAACCTGTTGTGCGTCCGGAGGCCTGCCCGGCCCTCGTCCTCAATGCCGACTACCGGCCCTTGAGCTACTACCCCTTGTCCCTGTGGTGCTGGCAGGACGCCATCAAGGCGGTCTTCCTCGACCGGGTCAACATCGTGTCCGAATACGACAAGGTCGTGCGAAGTCCGAACTTCGAGGTTCGCCTGCCTTCGGTCATTTCCCTGAAAACCTACGTCAAGCCCTCGCGGCACCCGGCCTTCACCCGCTTCAACGTCTTCCTGCGCGACCGCTTCACCTGCCAGTACTGCGGCGCCCACGAGGACCTGACCTTCGACCACGTCACCCCCCGGTCCAAGGGCGGGCAGACCACCTGGGAGAACGTCGTCGCCGCCTGCGCCCCCTGCAACCTGAAGAAGGGGGACAAGATGCCCCGCGAAGTGGACATGTGGCCGCGCCAGAGCCCCTTCGCCCCCACGGTGCACGACCTCCACTCCAACGGACGCCTCTTCCCGCCCAACTACCTGCACGACAGCTGGCTCGATTACCTCTACTGGGACAGCGAGCTGGAGCCGTAGGGCTTTGCCGCGGGATCCTTGCGCCCGAAGAGAAAGCCCCTGCCCAGGGCCGTCACGAGGGCGAGGTCGGCGAGCGCCAGCGAGATCAGCGCGTTCCAGCCGGCCAGGGACAGCCCGAGGAAGCGCCAGGCGGCCTCCGTGCAGCTCACCACCCGGGTGGTCTGGAGCTGGTTGAGGAAATCCCCCACATTGCCGGCGCTGACCCCTGCCCTGCCGCCGCAATCGGCAGGCCCGGGCCACAAGCCCCATTCGACCCCCGCGTGATAGGCGCCGAGCCCGGCGCTGACGAAGAAGACCAGGGCGAGCAGCCAGAGGCCGACACGCCCCCAGCGCGGCGGCGCCAGGGCCGCCGCGAGGGCGAGCGGAACGGCCGCGTAATAGGGATCCCGCTGCATCAGGCACAGCTTGCAGGGCACATAGCCGAAGCCATGCTCGAACACGAGGGCGCCCCCGACCGTGGCCGCCGCCGCAAGGCCGATCGCCAGGGCCATCTGCCGGATGCTGAGGGCCAGCCGCATCTGCGCCTCCCCTAGAAAAGGTACCGGAAGGCCACGAAGCCGCCGACGATGGCCACGATGGACACGGTGGCCACCAGGTTGAAATGGTTGTCGATGATGGACTTGATCCGCGCCCCGTAGCGGCTCATCAGCAGGGCCACGAGGAAGAAGCGGGCCCCCCGGGTCAGAACCGACAGCAGGATGAACCAGCCCAGATGGTAGCCGGCAAAGCCCGACGTGATGGTCACGAGCTTGTAGGGGATCGGGGTGAGACCCTTCAGCAGGATGACCCAATGGCCGTATTCGGCATAAGCGTGCCGGAAGGTCTCCGCCCCTTCCGTGAGGCCGTAGAGCCGGAACAGCCAGCTGCCGATGGAATCGTAGAGCATCAGGCCGATCAGGTAGCCCACGATGCCGCCCAGCACAGACGTGATGGTGCAGATCAGGGCATAGCTCCAGGCCTTGTCGGGCCGCGCCAGCATCATGGGCACGAGCATCACGTCCGGGGGCACCGGGAAGAACGAGCTTTCGGCGAAGGACACCGCGCCCAGCGCATAGGGAGCCGAAGGCCGGGCCGCGAGGGACAGGGTCCAGTCGTAGAGGCGTCTGAGCATGAGGTCCCAATTGTCGTGACAGGGAAGAGGGCCGTTGGCCCCGCCCCTTTGAGCACAAGCCGTCCCGAATAGCGAGAGGCCCCCGCCCGCCCCGCCTTCACATCTGCCTCATTGACCGCCCTCGACCCCTCATGGTACGTCGCGTCTCCCTTGCCCCTGTGGCGGAATTGGTAGACGCGCTCGACTCAAAATCGAGTTCCGCAAGGAGTGCTGGTTCGATCCCGGCCAGGGGCACCACTCTGATTTCGTTGAACAAATGACTCCAGGCGGTGGAGCCTCTTTGGCTTTCGGAAGCTCGTGCCGGCGTCGAAATCAAATGAAGGTTCAAGACTGAGGGATCCAAGC
>DATHAU010000403.1:0-20306 GCA_035296545.1 Microvirga sp. | reverse complement strand
CGCGGGTCAGGCCCACATGGGCGAGGCGGCGCTCCTCCTCCAGCCCGGCGCGGCCGCTCTCGTCGAGCGCGCGCTGGTTGGGGAAGAGGCCTTCCTCCCATCCGGGCAGGAACACCGTGTCGAATTCCAGCCCCTTGGCGGCGTGGAGCGTCATCAGGCTCACCCGCTCGGTGGTGTCGGATTCGTTGGCCTCCATCACCAGGGAGACGTGTTCCAGAAAGCTCTGCAGGTCGGGGAATTCCTCCATGGAGCGCACGAGCTCCTTGAGGTTTTCGAGGCGGCCCGCCGCGTCCGCCGATTTGTCCTTCTGCCACATGTCCGTGTAGCCGGATTCCTCCAGAACCGTCTGGGCCACCTCCGACTGGGACAGGGTCTGCGACAGCTTCGACCAGCGGCCGAAGGAGATGAGAAGATCGCGCAGGGTGGCACGGGGCTTGGGCTTCAGCTCGTCGGTCTCGACGATGAAGCGGGCGGCCTCCAGGAGGGGCACGCGGGCGGCGCGGGCGTGGTTGTGCAGCACCTGGATCGTGGCGTCGCCCAGGCCCCGCTTGGGCACGTTGACGATGCGCTCGAAGGCGAGATCGTCCGCGGGCTGGTTGACGATGCGCAGGTAGGCCAGCGCATCGCGGATTTCCGCCCGCTCGTAGAAGCGCGGGCCGCCGATGACCCGGTAGGGGACGCCGAGCTGCACGAGCCGGTCTTCGATCTCGCGCATCTGCGCGGAGATGCGCACCAGGATGGCGATCTCGGACAGGGGATGCCTCTTGGCGTGCAGCGCCTCGATCTCCTCGCCGATCAGCCGGGCCTCGTCCTCCGAGTCCCAGGCGCCGGTGATCGTCACCTTCTCGCCCGCCTCGTCCTCCGTGCGCAGGGTCTTGCCGAGGCGGCCCTGGTTCTTGGCGATGAGGCCGGAGGCGGCCGAGAGGATGTGCCCCGTGGAGCGGTAGTTGCGCTCCAGGCGGATCACCGTCGCGCCGGGAAAGTCGTGCTCGAAGCGCAGGATGTTGTCCACCTCCGCCCCGCGCCAGCCGTAGATGGACTGGTCGTCGTCGCCCACGCAGCACAGGTTCTTGCGGGCCTGGGCCAGGAGCCTGAGCCAGAGATACTGGGCCACGTTGGTGTCCTGGTATTCGTCCACCAGCATGTAGCGGAAGCGGTTCTGGTACTGCTCCAGGATGTCCGGGTGCTCGCGCCACAGGCGCAGGCATTCCAGCAGGAGGTCGCCGAAATCGACCGCGTTCAGGGTCTTGAGCCGGTCCTGATAGGCGGTGTAGAGCCGTCCGCCCCGGCCGTTGGCGAAGGCTCCCGCCTCTCCGGCGGCCACCTGGGCCGGTCCCAGGCCCCGGTTCTTCCAGCCGTCGATGAGGGAGGCGAGCTGGCGGGCGGGCCAGCGCTTCTCGTCGATGCCCTCCGCCTCGATCACCTGCTTCATCAGGCGAAGCTGGTCGTCGGTGCCCAGAATGGTGAAGTCGGAGCGCAGGCCCACCAGCTCGGCGTGGCGGCGCAGGACCTTGGTGCCGATGGAGTGGAAGGTGCCGAGCCACTGCATCCCCTCGGCGGCCGGGCCGATGACCGAGGTCACGCGCTCGCGCATCTCCCGCGCGGCCTTGTTGGTGAAGGTGACGGACAGGATCTGGGAGGGGTAGGCCCTGCCGGTGGCGATCAGATGGGCGATCCGGGTGGTGAGAACCCTGGTCTTGCCGGTGCCGGCCCCGGCGAGCACCAGAACGGGACCCTCGGTCGCCTCCACGGCCGCGCGCTGCTCCGGGTTCAGGCCGGCGACATAGGAGGATTGCGGGGCAACCGCCGCCCGGGCCCGGGCGCTCAAGGAGCCGGGAGCCGGCTGGTGCGCCGGATCGTCCTGGGGATCGGGTCGTGATTCAGGCTGGTTCATCGGCGGGACCATGGATCAAAAGGCGAACGGCGTCGAGCCCGGAATGCCCGTCGTCCTGCCGCAGGCGGACCTTCATTGTCGAGGCGGGCTTCAGAAACCATATGATGATCATCGGTTCCGGAAGGAATGGTCCATGCGCCCCTTGATTGCCGCCGCCCTCACCCTGAGCTTCCTCATGCCCCTGGCCTCCCCGGCCGAGGCGCAGTCGGCGCGCCTGCCGCGCAAGAGCAGCGCCGAAAGGCAGGTCGAGGACATCAACCGGAACCTGCGGCAGGAGGATCGGCTGCGGCAGCTCGAACAGCAATACCAGGTCGACTCCAACCAGTTGCGCCAGAGACTCGACCGGCAGAGGGCGTTCTCCAATCCGCCGGCCCGGATCGGCACCTGCCCCGTGGGCTCGATCGGGTGCTAGGAAATTTTCGCCGGTGCGGCGGCCGGTTGTTCACGACCATGCGTCGGCCGCCGGACATCGCCCTAATGGCGGGTGCCCGAGGCCGCCAGGGTTTCCGGAAGGTCGTGCCTTGCCGGGATGGCGATGATGCGGCCCTGCGCCTGGGGCCTGGCGAGGCGCGCATGGGCTGCCTTCATCACCGCAAGGTTGGCGGCGATGTCGTCCGGGAAGGGCGACACCTTCCGGGTCTCCATGTCCACGTGGAGGGAGAGGCCCTCCATGGTTGCGGCCACCCAGCCCTCCGCCGCGTGGCGGATTTCCATGTAGTAATGGATGCGCTTCTCGTCATAGTCGATAAGCTGGAGCGTGGCGCGCGCCGTATCGTGCATCCTCAGCTCGCGCCTGTAGAGGGTGTGGATCTCGGCCGCGAAGAAGGATGCCTTGCGCTCCGCGAGGTATTCCTGGCCCAGTCCGACCAGCCCGAAGGCCTCGTCCACGGCCCGGTCGAAGAGCACATGGTAATAGGCCATGTTCATATGGCCGTTGTAGTCGATCCAAGCGGGCTCGACCCGCATCGTCGACGAGACGAAGGGGGCGAAGAAGAAGACTGGAGCCCGCTTGCCCATGATCGGCGCCTTCCCGCGATTGCGACCGCAGAATACCCCAAACGCGCCCGAGGGAAACGTTAGCACATGCATGGAGGCCATGCATGGGAGTCCCGGCTTCCTCCCAAACCGGAGTGTTGCATTCGGGAGGGTTTTGGTAGGTATGGATCAAAGAGCATCCCAATGGACCTGAAACCCCCATGAACGCCCCCCACCTGCCCGCCCGCGCCAGAGCGACGGATGCGGCCATCGCCTCCCTGACGTCCGAATTGTCCAGCCGCTTCGGCGACCGGGTCGCGACCTCCGCGGCCGTGCGCGAGCAGCATGGCCATTCCCTGACCTGGGCGAAGAACCAGCCGCCGGACATCGTGGTCTATCCGCGCACCACGGAGGAGGTCTCGGACATCGCCAAGCTTTGCGCCGCCCGGGGAATCCCCGTGATCCCCTTCGGCACGGGCACGTCCCTGGAGGGACATATCAACGCGCCCCATGGGGGCGTCACGGTGGATCTGAGCCTCATGAAGCGGATCATCGCCGTTCATGAGGAGGATCTGGACTGCGTGGTCGAGGCGGGCGTGACCCGGAAGGAGCTGAACGAGCACCTGCGCGACAAGGGCCTGTTCTTTCCCATCGATCCCGGCGCGGACGCCTCCATCGGCGGCATGGTCGCCACCCGGGCCTCCGGCACCAACGCCGTCCGCTACGGAACCATGAAGGACGTGGTGCTCTCCCTCACGGTGGTGCTGCCCAACGGCGAGATCGTGAAGACCGCGACCCGCGCCAAGAAAAGCGCGGCCGGCTACGATCTCACCCGCCTCTTCATCGGCTCCGAGGGGACGCTGGGCGTCGTCACCGAGATCACCCTGAAGCTTCACGGCATTCCCGAGGCGATCTCGGCGGGCATCTGCCCGTTCCCCTCGGTGAAGGCCGCCTGCGACGCGGTGATCATGACCATCCAGTCGGGCATCCCGGTCGCCCGGATCGAACTCCTGGACGAGGTGCAGGTGAGGGCGGTCAATCTCCATTCCAAGCTCACCCTGCCGGAGAGCCCCCTGCTTCTCCTGGAGTTCCACGGTTCCGAGGCCGGGGTGCAGGAGCAGGCGGAGCGCTTCGGCGACATCGCGGCCGAATTCGGCGGCGGGCCCTTCGACTGGGCCACCAAGCCCGAGGAGCGCACCCGGCTCTGGCAGGCCCGGCACGATTCCTACTGGGCGGCCAAGAGCCTGCGGCCCGGCGTCCAGTCCGTGGCGACGGATGTGTGCGTGCCGATCTCCCGCCTTGCGGAATGCGTCGACGAGACCAAGCGGGACATCCTGGCGACCGGCCTGATCGCTCCCATCGTCGGGCACGTGGGCGACGGCAATTTCCACGTTCAGCCTCTCGTGGACATGGACGATCCGGCGGAGGTGGAGGCCTGCGAGGCCTTCGTGGACCGGCTGGTGAAGCGGGCGCTCGCCATGGAGGGCACCTGCACCGGGGAGCACGGGATCGGCCAGAAGAAGATGAAATATCTCGAACTCGAGCATGGACCGGCCGCTCTCGACCTCATGCGCGTCTTGAAACAGGCCATCGACCCTCACAACATCATGAATCCGGGCAAGATCGGCACCCTTTGACCCGGAAGGCACGGAATGGCTCTCCCGCTTCCCCTGTCCTTGAGGTAGAGAGAGCCCCCATCAGATACGGAGAGAAGGCAGCCTCTTGCGCGATATCCTGACGATCATCGCATCCATCCTGATCCTCGTTCTGGCGGTGGCCGTGGCGGCGCCTCCCTTCATCGATTGGGAAGCCCACCGCGACACCATCGACGGGATGATCTCGCGCGCGTCGGGCACGCAGGCCCGCACCGAAGGACGCATCAGGATCCGCCTTCTGCCCGCGCCCAGGATCCGGCTCGACCGTCTCAGCCTCGGCGGCAAGACCCCGGATTCCCCCAGCATGTCCGCCGAGATGGTGCGGGCCGAGGTGGCCCTCATGCCGCTGATGCAGGGCCAGGTGCGGTTCACCGAAACCCAGATCGGCCGGGCCGATATCCGCGTTCCCGTGGCGTCCGACGGAAGCTGGCGGATGCCGTCCGATCTCCTCTCGGGAAGCGGGCGGAGCCGGGAATGGGCCATCGAAAACCTCAGCGTGGCCCACCTGATCCTCACGACCCAGATGTCGAGCACGGGGCGCACCGATCAGCTCTATGCCCAGGGCGTCCAGATCGAGGGCCAGAAGCTGATCGGCCCCTGGCGGGTGGAGGGCACCACGGCAGGCGTTCCCTTCAGGCTGGTCACGGGAGAACTGGGCGAGGACAAGAGCGTCCAGGTCAAGCTGTCCGGAGGCGGCGACGTCTATCCCCGCTTCGATCTCGATGCCCGGCTTGCCCTCGACGAGGGGGGCGGGGGGGCGACCGCTCCGCAGATTTCCGGCAAGGCCAAGGTTCTGTTCGGGCCCCCGGCCCAGGCCGCCGCGGCCGGCGTCCCAATCCCGATTACGGTCGAATCCGAGTTCAAGCTGCAGGACGGGGCCGTTCAGCTGGACAAGGTCAGCCTCGAGGCCGGGGAGGGCGGCGCGAGCCTGCGGATGACCGGCGAGGGACGCATCCGGCTCAACGATCCGCGCATCTCCCTGAAGCTTCAGGGGCGGCGGCTCGATGCGGACAGCTTCATCCTGTCCGCGAACGGACAGGAGTTCAAAACCCGCCTCCAGCAATGGTCCCTGCCGCCGATCCGGGTTCCGGTCGATCTCGATCTCACCCTCGACAGCATCGGCTTGGCGCAGGACGAGCTCTCGAACGCCAATCTCCGCCTTTCCCTGAATCGCGGCCGGGCGCGGGTCGAGCGCATCGAATTCACCGCTCCCGGGGAAACCCGGGTGGCCCTCGAGGGCGAGCTCGGCCTGACCACCCAGGGGGGCATCAACGGCAAGGTGGCGCTGGCGTCCAAGGCCTCCGACCGCCTCGCCCGCTACCTGGGCCGCCTGAAGATCAACTCCCCGTTCCTGCAGGTTCTCGACGGCCGCCCCTTCGAGGCGTCCTCGGATTTCGCCTTCGCCAACCCGGTCCTGTCCTTCAACCGCCTGCGGGTGAAGACCGGCGACGCCACCATGAGCGGAAACCTGCGCTATACGGCGCCGGAACCGGATTTCCGCGGCAAGCTGGAGGCGCAGCTCGCCATCCAGAACCTGAATCTCGATCAGCTCCCCCAGGTCTCCAGCGTCTTCGAGGCGACCCAGAACCTCGATGTGGGCTTCATCCTGGATGCGCGCGGCGTCAGCGCCGGCAAGAGCCCGGCGACCGGCCGGATCTCGGCGCGCATCCTGTCCGACGGCCGGGCCCTCCTGGTCGAGTCCCTCGACATCGTTGATCTGGCGGGGGCCAACGCGCGGGTGAGCGGGCGCATCGCCCCCGACGGCTCCGGCCGGATCACCGGCAAGGTCACCGCGCCGCGGGCGGCCCCTCTGGTCGACCTCATGGGCAGCGTCTGGATCGGGGGCATCTCCAAGCTCGTGCCCTACTTCCTGCGGGAGGGAGCGCTCGCCCTGGACGTGGCGACGGAACGGGTGGCGCCGCCCCCCGGCTCGTCCGAACTGCGCCTGCGCACCACGGCGCGGGGCACCGCAGCGGGCGGGGCCTTCGACGGAAGGGTGGACTCCACCGACGGGCGGACCGAAAACCTCACCCTCACCCTGGGAACGGACAATACGGGGCGCTGGGTCAACCGGCCGAACCTCGCCGGGTTGAACGTGCCGTCCAGGATGGACCTGCGCGGAACGCGGGTGAGCTCCGGCCAGTTCAACGTCACCCTTGCGGGACAGGTGGCCGGCATGGCCGTGACCACCGCCCGCCCCCTTGCGCTCAGCGCGGACGACGACGTGGTGGATAGCGGCGAGATCGAGGTGGCGACCCTCGACATCGCCCCGTTCCTGCTCCTCCTCGGCGACGGGGCGGGCGTCAGGCCGCCGGTGCCCGTGAAGGCGCGGGTGACCCTGGGACGCGAGCGCGATGCGACCCTTCTGAGCATGACCGGCCAGGTGTCCGGCACGGCGGTGCAGGCCCGGCTCGCCGCCCGCTCCCGCTCGGAGATCAACGGCGAGGTCTCCCTGGAGCGGCTGTCCCTGCCGTGGCTCGTGGCGAGCCTCGCCTTCAACGTGCCCGGCGATCCCAACGCCACCGCCCTCTGGTCCACGGCCAAGTTCGGCCAGAGCGGGCGTCTGGTCACCGGCGGGAAGGTAGCCTTCCGGGTGGGAGCCCTGGAGCTCGGCCGCGGCCTTCAGGGCACCCGGGCCGGCTTCACCCTGGAGGCCCAGCCGGACGGCATCTCGATCCGCGATTTCGACGCTTCCATCGGCAACGGCCAGGTCACGGGCGCCGCCGCCATCACCCGGCAGGGGGCGGTGGCCACGGTGGTGGGGGAGGGGGCCTTGCGCAATGTGCCCCTGTGGGCCCTTGTGGGCCCCACGCCCTTCGAGGCGACCCTGTCGGGCCCCCTCAGGTTCGGGGCGGCGGGCGACAGCCTGTCGGGCCTGGTGGCCACCCTGGGCGGCGCGGGCGACTGGCGCGTCACCGGCCTGCGGGCCCCGAACGCCGATCCCTCGGCCTTCGAGCGGGCCCTGAAGCGGGTGCTGGCCGACAACGAGCCCCTGGTGGAGGGCAAGGCCGAGGCCATCCTGGGGACGGAACTGGGCCGGGGCCCGCTCACCGCCCCCTCCGTGACCACATCGGCCGCCCTGGTCGGCGGCCTGCTGCGGCTCTCCCCCTTCACGGTGGACGCCGGCCCGGCCGTCTGGCAGGGGTCGGTGGCCTACGATCTGAAAACCCTGGCCCTCGATGCCCGGGGCTTCCTCACCGCCAAGACGGCGCCGGCCGAATGGGTCGGGGCTCCGCCCTCCCTGGGCCTCACCTGGAGCCGCTCCTTGAGCGCCCCCGCCCGTGAGATCGATGCCGGCCCGTTCCGCAACGGGGTGGCCGCCATCGTGGTCAAGCGGGAGCTGGAAAAGATCGAAGCCTTCGAGAAGGCTGCCTCGGAACGCCAGCGCCAGTTCGAGGCGCAGCAGGAGGCCGAGCGCCAGCGCGCCAGGGCCGCAGCCGAAGAGGCGGCCCGGCAGTCCAGGCAGCGGGCGGAGGCGGAACGCGCCCGCTTCGAGGCGGAGCGCCTCCAATCCCAGCAGCAGAGACAGCCCGCCGAAGAGAGGACGCCGCCTCCGCCCCTGTCCCCCGTGCAGGAAATCAGGCCGCCGCCCGCCATCAACGGCGGTTGAGCCCGCTCGAGCCCTTCAGGGTAAAGGGGCTCCGGGTGCAAGCGCCCTTACGGCCCGCGCAACCTCGTGAAGACGAACACGCGGATGGCGGAGGAGAGGTTCTGCTCCCCGCGCTCCGCGTCGATGCGCCCGATGAGGGCCTGAACGGAGAGCGATTCCCGCGCGGCGATCTCCCGCAGGCCCTCCCAGAACGGCTCCTCAAGGGAGATGCTGGTCCGGTGGCCGGCGATGGAGACGGAGCGCTTGACGATGCCCGCCGCCATTCACGGGGTCTCGTCGTCGGGCCTGTGAGGCTCCAGCCGGTGGGCCGCCAGGTCCCGCTCGGCCTTGTCCCGCTCGGCCTTCGTCCGCTCCTTCTCGGCCCCCGTGCGGCCGAAGGCGGTGCGGTTCCGGGCGGCGCGGGCCTCCTTGTCGGCCCGCGCCTTCTGCTTGCGCGCCCGGCGCAGGTTGATGATCTCGGCCATGGACGTCTGACCCGGGGCCTCTAGCCCGGAGCCAGCATGGTCTCGGGGCGAACCACCGCGTCGAAATCCTCCGACGACACGCCCGCCTTGAGGGCCTCCTCCTTGAGGGTCGTGCCGTTCTTGTGGGCCGCCTTGGCGATGGCGGCGGCTTTGTCGTAGCCGATGCTTGGGGCCAGCGCCGTCACGAGCATGAGCGAGCGCTGCATCAGCTCCCTGAGGCGCTCATGGTTCGGCTCGATGCCCACGACCGCGTTGTCGGTGAAGCTGACCGCCCCGTCCGCCAGAAGGCGGATCGACTGGAGCACCGCGTTCACGATCACCGGCTTGAACACGTTGAGCTCGAAATGCCCCTGGCTGCCCGCAAAGGCCACCGTGGTCTGGTTGCCGGCGACCTGACAGCAGAGCATGGTCATGGCCTCCGCCTGGGTGGGGTTCACCTTGCCGGGCATGATGGAGGAGCCGGGCTCGTTCTCGGGCAGGGAGATCTCGCCGATGCCGGAGCGGGGCCCGGAGCCCATCAGGCGGATGTCGTTGGCGATCTTGAACAGGCCGGCCGCGAGGCTCGCGAGCGCCCCATGGGTGAACACGAGGGCGTCGTTGGAGGCCAGGGCCTCGAACTTGTTGCTCGCCGAGGTGAAGGGCAGCGCGGTCAGCTCCATGACCTTGGCCGAGAAGCGGTCGGCGAATTCCGGGTGGGCGTTGAGCCCGGTGCCCACCGCAGTGCCGCCCTGGGCGAGGGCGTAGATGCCGGGAAGCGTGGTCTCGATGCGGGCGATGCCGAGGCGCACCTGGGCCGCGTAGCCGGAGAATTCCTGGCCGAGGGTGACCGGGGTCGCGTCCTGCAGGTGGGTGCGGCCGATCTTCACGATGTCCTTGAAGGCCTCGGTCTTGTCGTCCAGGGCCTTCAGCAGGTGCCTGAGGGCAGGCAGGAGCCGGTCATGGACCTCCCTGGCCACGGCGATGTGCATGGCGGTGGGAAAGGCGTCGTTGGACGACTGGCCCATGTTCACGTGGTCGTTGGGGTGAACCGGCTTCTTGCTGCCGCGCTCGCCCCCGAGGCGCTCGATGGCGAGGTTGGACAGGACCTCGTTCATGTTCATGTTGGACTGGGTTCCCGAGCCCGTCTGCCACACCACGAGGGGGAATTCGTCGTCATGCTTGCCCTGCACCACATCGGCCGCCGCCGCCGCGATGGCGTCGGCGAGGCGGGGCTCCAGCTTGCCCAGATCCTTGTTCACCATCGCGGCGGCCTGCTTCACGATGGCCAGGGCGTGGACCAGGGGGAGCGGCATCCGCTCGCCGCCGATGCGGAAGTTCTGGATCGAGCGTTGCGTCTGAGCGCCCCAGTACTTGTCGGCGGGAACCTCGATGGGGCCGAAGGTATCGGTTTCGATGCGGGTTGAGGGCGACATCATGACCTCTTCTGATACAGTTGGGTGTTCTTATCTCAAACCGTAGCTCTCGCAACAGCGAAGGCGCATGGAGGCCTTGTCAATTCGGATGACCGACGCCCTCGACGCTCCCCTTTTCCGTCCGCCCGCGCCCAAGCCTCGGACCGAACCCCTCGGGACCCTGGCCTTCCTAATGGCCGTGCGTGAGAATCCCCTGGCGACCTGGATGGAGGAGCATTTCGAGGAGCCGGTGATCACCGGCGAGGGAACCCTGGGCCGGATGACCGTGGTGAACGATCCCGCCCTCATCCGCCACATCCTCCTGGACAACGCCGCCAACTACCGCAAGGACGACCTGCAGATCCGCATCCTGGCCCCCGGCCTGGGACGCGGGCTCGTAACGGTGGAAGGCGAGGAATGGAAGCTCCAGCGCCGCACCCTGGCGCCGCTCTTCACCCCGCGCACGGTCGCGGGCTTCTTTCCCGCCATGGTGGCCTCGGCGGAGCGCCTGGTCCGGCGCTGGCGGAGGCGTCCCGACGGGCGCGTGGTCGACGCCGCCCTCGACATGACCCGGGTCACCCTGGACGTGCTGGAGCGGACGATCTTCACCAACGGCGTAGCGCAGGACCCGGATGCGCTGGGTCGCGCCATCACGCGCTATTTCGAGGCGGCGGGCCGCGTCGATCCCCTCGACATCTTCGGTTTCCCGGACTGGATCCCCCGGATCGGACGCCTGCGGGCGAGGCCCGCCGTCCGGTTCTTCGAGGAGACCGTGAACGAGCTCATCGGCAGCCGGAAGGCCCTGCTGGCCCGCGGCGAGCCCGCCCCGCGGGACCTGCTGACCCTTCTCCTGGAGGCGGCGGACCCCGAGACCGGCAAGGGCCTGGGCGATGCGGAGGTGCGGGCCAATATCGTGACCTTCATCGGAGCGGGGCACGAGACCACGGCCAACGCCCTGTCCTGGTCCCTCTACCTGCTGTCCCAGGACGAACGGGCCCGGGCGACGATCGAGCGGGAGGTCGACGAGGTTCTGGGCGGGGGGCCGATCGAGCCCGACCACCTGGACCGGCTCGTCTACACCCGCGCCGTCATCGACGAAGCCTTGCGCCTCTATCCGCCCGCGCCCTACATGAGCCGGGCGGCGATCGGGGACGATCGGATCGGGGACGTCCATATTCCGGCAGGCTCGATGGTGGTGATCGCGCCCTACGTCCTCCACCGGCATCGCAGGCTGTGGGATCGGCCGGATGTTTTCCGGCCGGAGCGATTCCTGCCCGAGGAGCGCGGCCGCATCGACCGCTTCGCCTATCTGCCCTTCGGAGCCGGGCCCCGGGTCTGCATCGGCGCGAGCTTCTCCCTGCAGGAGGCCGTGATCGTGCTGGCCACCATCGTGCGGTCGATCCGGCTCGATCTGGTGGAGGGGCACGAGGTCGCCCCCGTGCAGCGGATTACCTTGAGGCCGCGCGGCGGCCTGCCGATGCGTCTGACCCATCGCTAGGACCCTGCAGTGCGTCGTCGCGAGGAGCCCTGGCCATTGCCGGGGCAGGGCCGGTTGGCCTAGCCTGCGTGAGGATGCAGCGTTCGTTCCCAGCAGGTCCCGGCCCGAAATCCATGACCCATTCAGCTTCAGGCTCCCGGACGGATTCCGGGCTTTCGGATTCCGGGCTTTTCGCAAGGCGCGTCCAGGCCTCAGGCGCGGTGTGGGGCCTGCAATCCGGGTACCGATGGGCTTTTCGCCTGTCCCGGGAAAGGGACACGGAAGTCGTGCTCTTCTGGTCCGAGGAAGCCCTCGCCTGGAGACATGCGGCCGGAGAATGGGAAGGTCACGTCGCGATGCCTATCGCTCTAGATGCCTTCATCCGGAACTGGCTTCCGGCCTTGCGCGACGACGACGTCCTCATCGGGCTCGATTTCGATGGGAGCTTAGCGGGCCGGGAGATCGAACCCCACGAACTGGCGCGGGAACTTGCGGCCGAGGGCTGACGCCACGGGCCGCGGCAGGGTTCGGCGATGCCTGAGGATCAACTCTTCTTGCGGAAGGAGTCGAGGCTGACCACCTCGGCGCTGGCCGACGAATCGGCGTCGGCGGCTTCGAGCTTGGCGGCTCTCTCGACCAGAGGCTCGGAGGCCGGCGCCCTGGGCGCCGGAAGGGGAGCCTTGTCGACCGCAGGCCTTCTCTCGGCCGGGGCCAGCGACTTGCGCTGCTGCTTCAAGTCCACGGGTTCGACGCCCCGGGAGGTCTCGGGAGCAGGCTCGCGGCCCGCGGCTTGCTCTTCGACCGCAGCCGCTTCCTGGCCGAGGAATCTGAGGGCGAAATTCACGGAAGGATCCAAGAAGCTCACCAAGGCATCGAACGGGACGAGCAGGCGCTCCGGAATGTTGGAGAACGACAGGCCCACCTCGAAGGTGTGCTCGGTCACGTTGAGATCCCAGAACTGGTGCTGGAGGACGATCATCATCTCCTGCGGATATCTCTCGCGCAGGCGGTTGGACAGGCGCACGCCGGGGAAGTCGGTCCGGAAGGTGATGTAGAAATGGTGCTCGCCGGGCAGACCGTCCCTGGCATCGATCAAGACCTTACGCACGACGCCCTTCAGGGCGTCCTGCACCAGGAGATCGTAGCGGATCAGGTCTTTGCCGGCCATTGATGAGCCCTTTTGAGATTGAAGTGGAGGCTTCTGTTGCCAGGTGCCTCCGGACCCCGCCTGACGGTGCTAACCGCCAGGGCTTTGATTCGGCTTTAGGGACCGCTTACGCAGCCACTGCAACCGGAGCATAGTTGTCGTTGGCAACTATTGAATCGGTCCGATAACGGCGGAACCATGCCGAGCAAAAGCCTACCCTTTACGCCCTCGTCGATCCTATTTCGCCCCCGCCGAAGCCCAGATCCTGCCTGGAAGCCAGGCTTGGCCTGGGCTTTGGTGGAGGCGCCGGGTACCGCCCCCGGGTCCGATAGGTTTATTCCGATAGCCGTTTATCGCCATAGCCGGTCTTGCGACCGGCACAGCCAATATAAGGATGGACGACGGAATTTGAAAGAGTGGGGATGGGGTCGATTTGCGACTCGGAAACCGTGGGCTCCCTAGCGTAGGATGAAGCGAGGAGCCCTTCATGCAAGCCTATCTCGATCTCTTGACCCGCATCCTGGATGAAGGCGTCCGCAAGGACGACCGGACCGGAACCGGGACGATATCCGTCTTCGGCCACCAGATGCGCTTCGATCTCAGCCAGGGCTTCCCGCTGGTCACCACGAAGAAGCTTCACCTGCGCTCGATCATCCATGAACTGCTCTGGTTCCTGAAGGGCGACACCAATGTCCGCTACCTGCGGGAGAACGGGGTCACCATCTGGGACGAGTGGGCGGACGAGAACGGGGATCTCGGGCCGGTCTACGGCAAGCAATGGCGCTCCTGGGCCAAGCCCGACGGGGGCGCGGTGGACCAGATCCGCTGGGTGCTCGACGAGATCCGCCGCAATCCCGATTCCCGCCGCCTGATCGTGTCCGCCTGGAATCCCGCCGAGATCGACCGGATGGCGCTCGCTCCGTGCCATTGCCTGTTCCAGTTCTACGTGGCGGAGGGGCGGCTCTCCTGCCAGCTCTACCAGCGCTCGGCGGACGTGTTCCTGGGCGTTCCCTTCAACATCGCCTCCTATGCCCTGCTGACCCACATGATGGCGCAGGCGACCGGGCTCCAGCCGGGGGATTTCGTTCATTCCTTCGGCGACGCCCACCTCTACCTCAACCATCTGGAGCAGGCGCGCCTGCAACTGACCCGCGAGCCGAGGCCCCTGCCGAGGCTGCGCCTCAATCCGGCCGTGCGCTCCCTGTTCGACTTCACCTTCGACGACATCGCCATCGAGGCCTACGATCCGCATCCGGCCATCAAGGCTCCTGTCGCGGTCTGACCGGCATGAACCGGCGCGAGGCCATCGAGAGCGCCGTTCGCATCCTCGCTCCGCGCATCCCGCGCCATGAGTTCGAGTCGGTGACGGATCATGCCCTGGGGAGCCGGGGGCTCCACACCGCCTCGCCGGAGGCGGCCGCATGGCTCTCCCTGGTGGCCTATATCCGGCACCGGCTGACGGATTACGACAGCCTGCTGGACGAGGGCTACGACCAGGACAGCGCCCGGTTCTTCGTGCTCGACGACATCAACGCCACCCTGGAGCGGTGGGGCTCGCCCCGCCGGGTCGAGGCCGGGGACGAACCGGAATAGAACCATGACCCTCACCATCCGAAACGCCGAAGAGCGCGACGCGGCTCTGATCTTCTCGCTGATCCGGGAGCTTGCCGCCTACGAGCGCCTGGCCCATGAGGTGGACGCGACCGAGGCGGACATCGCCAAGGCCCTCTTCGCCCCTCAGCCGCGGGTCTTCGCCGACATCGCCGAGTGGGATGGGGAGCCCGCGGGCTTGGCCCTGTGGTTCTACAATTTCTCCACCTTCCGGGGCCGCCACGGGATTTACCTGGAGGACCTCTTCGTCCGGCCGGATTTCCGCTCCAAAGGCATCGGCAGGGCCCTGCTGCGGCACCTTGCCCGCCGCTGCGTGGCGGAAGGGCTGCCGCGCCTCGAATGGTGGGTGCTGGACTGGAACGAGCCGGCCTTGCGCTTCTACCGTTCCATCGGGGCGGTCCCCATGGACGAGTGGACGGTGCAGCGGGTGACCGGCGAGGCCCTCAGGGCCCTGGCGGAGGACTAGAATTTCCTCAGCCCTGATTATAAGATTCTGCTGTGCGGAGCTCTCAGGATGAGTGTCGAGGTCAAAGTAACCCAGGTCGGGTCCTCGCTTGGCGTTGTCCTGCCAAGATCGGTGCTCGATCGTCTCAAGGTCGGCAAAGGCGATCATCTCCATGTGGTGGAGACCCCGACCGGCATCGTTCTGACACCCCTCGACCCCGAGACGCAGGAGCAGTTGAAGGCCATGGACGAGGTGATCGTCGAGTACCGTGAAACTCTCGATGCCCTGTCCAAGTGATGAGGGAGCCGAAATGGATCAACCGGCATGCCTTGCTTCTGAAGCACGCCGAATCCCTGCGCCTCTTCGGAGGAGCGGAAGGATTGCGCGACGAGGGCATGCTCGAATCCGCTCTGGCGAGACCCATAAACGCGTGGTCATACAGGGGTGAGGAGCGGATTCCCTGGCTGGCGGCCGCTTATGCCTTCGGATTGAGCAAGAACCCCCCTTTCATCGACGGAAACAAGCGCGCCGCCTTTATCGCCTATGTGGGTTTTCTGAAGCTGAACGGCTACAATCTCACCGCCTCTCAACCTGAGGCCTATCGGACCATGATCGCCCTTGCGGCCGGGGCCATGAGCGAGGATGAGTTCGCAGGCTGGATCGAACCGAACATTTCTGCCCGGTGAGCAGCATGACCCTTCCCCTCATCCTCGTGGTCGCCGTGGCCGAGAACGGCGTCATCGGCCGCGACAATCAGCTGCTCTGGCGCCTGAGAACCGACCTCAAGCGCTTTCGCGAGCTGACCTGGGGTAAGCCGATGATCATGGGGCGAAAGACGTTCCAGTCCATCGGCAAGCCCCTGCCGGGCCGGGAGACGATCGTGCTGACCCGCGACCCCGGCTTCTCCACGGACGGGGTCCATGTGGCCGGAAGCTGGGACGAGGCGGTCGCCCAGGGGTCCGGCTTGGCGGAGAAGATGGGCGCCAGCGCCGTCGCGGTTGCCGGAGGAGCCGAGATCTACGCCCTGGCCCTGCCTTATGTACAGAAAATATACCTGACCGAAGTCCGGGCCGCACCCGAGGGCGATGCGGTGTTTCCGGCCTTCGACCGCTCGCTTTTTCGGCAGACCCATCGGTCCGACCACCCGAAAGGGCCCGATAATGAGCATCCGTTCACGTTCATTGACCTTGAAAGGCGTCTTTGAGCCACGCCCAGGTTGACGAACGGGCTTGCAATCCCCAATTCGCAGGCTTGACAGGCGGAATAGACAACACCCAAAACCGTCTCAATCCGATCGGCTTTCCAGCCGGTCGCAATCATATGTGAGGAAAGGCGTCCTATGCCTTGGAGTAACCAAAGCGGCGGCGGCGGCCCCTGGGGCCAGCGCGGCGGGTCGGGCGGCGGCAAGAGTCCCTGGGGCTCGGGCGGGCCGCCGGGCAATGGAACGCCCCCGGATCTGGAAGACATCCTGCGCCGCGGCCAGGATCGCCTCAAGGACTTCATCCCGGGCGGTTCCATGGGAGGCAAGGGCCTGATCATCCTGGCCCTGGGCGTGCTCGCGGTCTGGCTGCTGACCGGCTTCTATACGGTCCGACCGAACGAGGTCGGCATCAACATGATCTTCGGCAGCTTCACCGGCACGACCCAGGAGGGCTTGCGCTACAACCTCCCTTATCCGATCGGCCGGGTGATCAAGCCCAACGTGACCGAGCAGCAGCGGATCGAGGTCGGATACCGCTCCACCCCCACGGGCCAGGGACGGGCCCGCGACGAGATCCTGGAAAGCCTGATGCTCACGGCCGACGAAAACATCGTCGACATCGATTTCGATGCGGTGTGGCAGGTCAACCCGGCGCGGCCGCAGGATTTCGTCTTCAACCTGCAGAATCCCGAGGGCACCATCAAGGCGGTGGCGGAAAGCGCCATGCGCGAGGTGATCGGCCGCCGCAACATCCAGGCCATCCTGACCACGGAGCAAGCCAGCGTCGCCCAGGAAGTGCGCCAGATCATGCAGGGCACCCTCGATGCCTATGGCGCCGGCGTCCTGATCAACGTGGTTCAGCTCCAGGCGGCCCAGGCTCCGTCGGAAGTGCGCCAAGCCTTCTTCGACGTCAACGCAGCCCAGCAGGATGCGGTTCGCGTCCAGAATGAAGCCGAGACCTTCGCCAGCCGCATCGTTCCCGAGGCGCGAGGCGAGGCCTCCCGCACCGTTCAGCAGGCGGAAGGCTATCGCGCGCAATCGGTCGCCGATGCGAGCGGCCAGGCGGCCCGTTTCCGCCAAGTTTACGAGGAGTACCGCAAGGCGCCGGACATCAGCCGCGAGCGGATCTTCATCGAGACCATGGAGCGCGTCTTCGGCGGCGTCGACAAGATTATCGTCGACCAGAAGGGGCAGGGGGTGGTGCCCTTCCTGCCGCTCAACCAGAACCAGCGCCCGCCGCTGCCCCAGATCGGCGCGGCCGGCCAGCAGGGAGCCACGCGATGAACAACTCGACCCTTCGCACGGGCGTCCTGATCCTTCTGGCTCTCGCGGCGATCGTCCTCTACAGCTCGGTCTTCGTCGTGCAGCAGACCCAATACGCCCTCGTCCTGCGGTTCGGCGCGGTGCAGTCCGCCATCGACCGGCCCGGGCTCAAGTTCAAGCTGCCCCTCGTGGACAACGTCACCTATTTCGACAAGCGGGTGCTCGATCTCGACCTGCCCGTGCAGACGGTCCTGTCCGCCGACCGGCAGAACCTGGAAGTCGACGCCTTCACCCGCTACCGGATCATCGACCCGCTCAAGTTCTACCAGGCCGTGGGCAATATCCCCCTGGCCAACCAGCGCCTGTCGAGCTTCACGAATTCCGTGATGCGTAACGTTCTGGCGAGCGCCTCCCGGGACGCCATCGTGCGCACCGAGCGCGGCGGCCTGATGAACCGCATCCAGGAAGACGTGAACCGGCAGGCCCAGAGCCTCGGCATCGAGATGATCGACGTGCGCCTCACCCGCGTCGATCTGCCGGCCGCCAACAGCCAGGCCGTCTACCAGCGGATGCGCACCGAGCGTGAACGCGAAGCGGCGGACCTTCGCGCCAACGGCCAGCAGCGGGCGCAGACCATCCGGGCAACGGCCGAACGCGAGGCGACCATCATCCGCGCCGAGGCGAACCGGACGGCCGAGGAGCTGCGCGGCCAGGGGGATGCGGATCGAAACCGCATTCTGGCGGAGGCTTTCGGCCTGGATGCGGAGTTTTTTGCCTTCTACCGGTCCATGCAGGCCTATGAGGCAGGGTTCAAGGGAAGCGACACCCGCCTCGTGATCAGCCCCGAGTCCAATTTCTTCCGTTATTTCAACGATTCCAGCGGTCAGCGGAACGGCGGGGGGAACGGCTCCCCGGCTTCCGGGACCGCAACTCCGGCCCAGCCCATCCCTGCCCGATAAACTCTGATGCTGGACCTTGTTGCAGCCCTCGGCCTCGCTCTCGCGGTCGAGGGCTTGCTGTTTGCGGCCTTCCCCGAGGGCATGCGTCGCGCCATGTACGAGGCGGCGCATAGCCCGAGCGACCGCATGCGGATCGTCGGGATCGTGTCGGCGCTGATCGGCCTTGCGGTGATTTGGCTCGCGCGCCAGTTCGGGTAAGCTTGTCCGCCTTTAGGCCGCGGCCGCCGCTTGAATGACGCGACCGGCCCACAATCTATGTTCATGATCTCCATGAGAGGATTCTCGATGACTCAAGCCATGAAGACAGCGCTGCCTCAGCGCCCCATGCGCCGGCTGGCCGCGTCCTGCTTCGCGGTCATGACGATCGTCGCGACTGCGATGCCCCTGCCGGCCCTCGCCCGCTCCGCGCCGGAGTCCTTTGCGGATCTGGCCGAGGAGGTCACGGGCGCCGTCGTCAACATTTCCGCCTCCACCACCGTCGAGGCCCGCAACCGGACCTTGCCCCAGCTGCCCCCCGGCACCCCCTTCGAGGATCTCTTCGAGGAGTTCTTCAACCGCCGCGGCCAGGGCAACAACAACAACAATAACGAGGACAATGCTCCCCGCACCCGCCGGTCGAACTCCCTCGGGTCAGGCTTCGTGATCGATCCTTCCGGCATCGTGGTGACCAACAACCACGTGATCGGCGACGCCAACGACATCAGCGTCATCTTCTCTGACGGCACCCGCCTCAAGGCCGAGATCATCGGCAAGGATTCCAAGGTCGATCTCGCGGTCCTGAAGGTGAAGTCCGACAAGCCGTTGAAATCCGTGAAATTCGGCGACGCGGATTCCATCCGCCCGGGCGACTGGGTGATGGCCATCGGCAACCCCTTCGGCCTCGGCGGCTCCGTCACCGCCGGCATCGTGTCGGCCCGCGGCCGCAACATCGAGTCCGGCCCCTACGACAACTACATCCAGACCGACGCCTCCATCAACAAGGGCAATTCCGGCGGGCCGCTGTTCAACATGAACGGCGAGGTCATCGGCATCAACACGGCCATCCTGTCGCCCACCGGCGGCTCGGTGGGCATCGGCTTTGCGGTGCCGGCCTCCACGGCGGTGCCGATCATCGACCAGCTGCGCCAGTTCGGCGAGACCCGCCGCGGCTGGCTCGGCGTGCGCATCCAGAACGTGGACGACGCCACCGCGGAGGCCCTGAACCTCGGCTCCGCCCGCGGCGCCCTGATCGCCGGCATCGACGAGAAGGGCCCCGCCAAGCCGGCCGGGCTCGAGGTCGGCGACGTGATCGTCCGGTTCGACGGCAAGGAGGTCAAGGATTCCCGCGACCTGCCGCGCATCGTCGCCTCCACCCCCGTGGGCAAGGCCGCCGACGTGACCCTCGTCCGCAAGGGCCAGGAGATGACCAAGCAGGTCACCCTCGGACGGCTCGAGGACGGGGAGAAGCAGGCCAGCCTCCAGCAGCCCTCCACGGAAACGCCCACGGTCACCAAGCAGGCTCAGGCCTTCGGCCTCAACCTCTCCGGCATGACCGACGAGCTGCGCCGCCGCTACAGCCTGAAGGACGACCTGAAGGGCGTGGTCGTCACCCGCGTCGATCCCAATTCGCCCGCCTCCGACAAGCGGATCCAGGCCGGCGAGGTGATCGTCGAGGTCAACCAGGAGCCGGTCGCGGCGCCCGCGGACGTGACCAAGAAGATCGAGGGCCTGAAGGGCCAGGGACGCAAATCCGCCCTGCTCCTCGTGGCCAACCCCCAGGGCGAGGTCCGCTTCGTGGCCCTGTCGATCGAATAAGGCCCAAGAACATCCTGACGAAAAGGCGGCCCCGGGGCCGCCTTTTTCATGCGGGCGGCGTCAGGACCCGAAAACGGTCACGGGCTCGGCAAAGCCCTGGAGCATGACGGGCCCGAGCGGACGCAGGCCGCGGGGGTCCCGGCCCGCCCGCACGGTGGCCTCGCAGGCAAGCAGGTGGGTTCCGAATCCCTTGTTGGCCTGTTCGAGCCGCTGCGCGAGGTTCACGGTGGCGCCGTAGACGGTGTAGCTCTGGCGGTGGGCGCTGCCCACGATGCCCGCCGCGATGGGACCCGTTGCAAGGCCGATGCGAACCTGGAACGCGTCAGGCCCTGCCTCCGGCCCCAGGTTGCGCAGGATGTCCCTGGCCGCGTCGATGGCCTGCCCGGCGTGATTCGGCAGGCGGATGGGCAGCCCGAAGGT
>DATHAU010000402.1:0-1897 GCA_035296545.1 Microvirga sp. | reverse complement strand
CGCGCCTCCTCGAGCTCTCGGGTCAGCCGCTCGACCTCGCCTTCCGCCCGGATGCGCTCGGCCCGCAGCTTGTCGAAAGCTGCCCGCATTTCTTCGAGACGCCTGAGGTTATCCGATTCCAGGCGCGTCAGATTCGCCATAAGGGGAGGACTCCGTCAAGTATGAATGGTCAAGCTTCGATTAACGGCGGCGCTGTTTAGTCGCAACGACTTCGCCTCATTTTGGGCCGGATCAACGGCGAACGCTCCAGCCCGGTCGTCCAACCCTCCACATAGCACCGGTTACTCCGAAATTACAGTCAGGCACAACGGAGTTTGCTTGACATGCAGGCTCATGGCTTTATGTTCTTGTTTTGTTCGTTAACAAGATATGCGCCTCGGATGTGACGCGATTGAGGCGGATCGCTTGGCCGGAGGGATTTCGAGATGACCGCCATGACGCAAGAGCGCTGCATCTTCGAGAACGAGGAATGGCGCGTGACCGAGGGCGGCCTCGAGCACAAGTCGACCGGCTACTTCATCGACCGCGGCAGCGTCGCAAACCGCCGCGACGACGGGCTGTGGACCTGGCCCCTGCATATGGCGGAAAAGAGCTGGTGCGCGATGATGCCTTTCGCCGAGGCCTTCTCCTGCGCCGCTTCCGTCTACCACATCGAAACCGGGGCCGATCTGGCGCAGACCTTCAGGATCGCCCGGTGCGAGGTGTCCCCCTGGCCGCAGGCCGACAAAGCGGCCGTCAATCCCGCCCCTCTCCTGCCTCGAACCTTGCGGTTGGAGGGGCGAGATCCCATCTTATGGGAGCCGGGTTCTTCCGCGAAAACCTTGAAAAGCCAAGGTTCGCAGGGCTCGGGCGCGCGCCCTTTCGCAACGCCGGCGCGTCTTCGTCCCTCGCACCTGTCGATGATGCGGCCGCCTGCCTTTCCATGGCGGGCTCCGCGCAGGCTTCGGAAGACTGGAACACGGCTTGTTCGGATGATCCAAGCCGCCTGGAACATACGGTGAACTTAATGCCAAGCTTCGGGTTCGAATCGAAACATCACGGCGGTTTGTTCGCTTTCCAGGGCGATGTGTCCGAGGCGGAGTTCTCGACCCCGGAGACGGCGGAGGAATTCGCCCAGCACGTGATCGGCACGATCTGCCATGCCAGCGTCACGCCGGCGATCGGCCGCCGCGCCTATGAGCGCTGCATGCGGGCGCTCCATCTCGGCTCCACCGCCCGGATGGGCTTTCGCCATCCCGGCAAGGCGGACGCCATCGACCTGATCTGGCGCGAACGGGAGCGGCTGTTTCGCCAGTACGATTCCTGCTCCGACAAGCTCGCCTTTCTCGCAACGCTTCCCTGGATCGGTCCGGTGACGAAGCATTCCCTGGCCCGCAGGCTCGGCCTTTTCGCCGAGCAGCACCGGGCGGTCGCCTGAGGCGGCACAAGAACAAGAAGAGGTCCATTCATGTCGCAGGTTCATGCAAGCGATGTCGGTTTCTGCATCGCCGACAGCAACGCCAACGCCATCGCGGACAATCTCGTCCACCGCATCCACGAAGCCGCGGCGGAGATGGAAAGCCAGGTCAATCGCCTCTACCGGGGCCGCCAGGCCTACGATCTCGAAGACGGCGCCATGCTCGACCTGGAAAAGGCGATCGAGCGCCTGAACTACATGGCCAAGACCTTGCGCGAGGTCCAGGCCGAGCAGTCCCCCGTGGTCTACCTGCAGGCGGCCGAGTAAGGCTGCCTGCTCACGCCCCCTCCCGCCTGCTCGTCAGGCTTCCTTGACCGCCAGCACGAAGAGAACCAGCGGCGCGTGCCGGTACCAGCGATCGAGCCAGGGATGCTCCCGCGCCGGATCTTCGGACGGACGGGGCTCCCCGATCCTGGCTATTCTGAACCCGGCTGTCGTGAC
>DATHAU010000401.1:0-6895 GCA_035296545.1 Microvirga sp. | reverse complement strand
CCATCTGTTCCGGCTGGAGGGGCAGTTCGATCGGGTTTTCGGCGATCCACTTCTCGTATTCGGGGCGTCCGAATTCCTTGATGGCGGCCTGGCTCTCAGGCGGCGCCATGTCGAGGGTCACGCCCTTCACGGCGGGGCCGGGATAGAAATAGCCCTCGTCGTAGGTATAGGCCTGCTGCTCCTTGGTGAGCAGGAAGTTCATGAGGTCGAGAAGGACGGCGAGCTTCTCGTTGGACAGGCCTTTCGGCACGCACATGTAATGGGCGTCGGCCACCCAGTGGAAGCCCTTGAGCGCCGCCACCTTCGCCTCCTTCGGCACCACGCCGAGCACGCGGGGATTGATGTCCCAGCCGGTGGTGGACACGGTCATGTCGCGGGAGCCTTCGCCCAGTTCCTTCATCACCGCGCCGGTGCCAGCGGGATAGTACTCGATGTTCTGGCCGAGTTCTTTGAGATAGGCCCAGGTCTTGTCCCAGCCCTTGGCCGGGTCCTTAGGGTCCTTGTCGCCCAGGATGTAGGGCAGGCCCATCATGAAGGTGCGGCCCGGTCCCGAATTGGCCGGACGCGCATAGATCAGCCGGTTCGGGTTGGCCTTCGTCCAGGCGAGCAGCTCCTCCGCCGTGGTCGGCACGTTCTTGACCTTGTCGGGCATGTATTCGAGCAGCGGCCCGGAAGGATAATAGGTCACCACCACGCCCTGCCCCTTGGCCAGCGTCTGCATCTTGGCGGCGGCGGGCAAGTAGATGTCGTCGAGCTTCGGCAGCTGGCCCGCATGGGCCGCGATGAGATCCACCCAAAGCTTCTGCTCGATGCCGGCGGAGAGCGCATCGGTGCCTGTGAGAACGAGGTCGATGTCGACCCGGCCCGCATCCTGCTGCGCCTTGATCTTGCCCGCGAGCTCCGGAGCCGGGGCCTTGGTGAAGGTGATGCGCGAAACCAGGTTCGGCTTCGCCTTGCGGTAGTTCTCGATGGCCTTCTGAGTCAGCGCGAGATTGCCGGCGACGTCGATGACGCTGAGAGCGACGGGGCTCGTGGGCAGGGCCAGCTGGGCGAAGCCCGGTCCGCCAAAGGCAGCGACGCCGGCGGCGCCGGCCACGCCGCCCACGAAGGTGCGTCTCGTGATGGGTGTTTTCATTGTCTTCCTCCCGTTTTCTGTGCGGCAGGGCTCCGCTGAGCCATGTCCGGTCTCACAGCTTATAGGCCTCTTTGGCGAGGCGATAGGCAAGGTCGTAGGCGAGTTCGTGCGCCTCGTCCTCGTCCAGGCGATGGGTTGTCACGAGCTGGGCCAGATAGGCGCAGTCGACCCGGCGGGCCACGTCGTGCCGGGCGGGGATCGACAGATAGGCCCTCGTGTCGTCGTTGAAGCCGACCGTGTTGTAGAAACCGGCGGTTTCCGTGGTGAGCTCGCGGAAGCGGCGCATTCCTTCGGGCGAATCGAAGAACCACCAGGCCGGGCCCAGCCTCAGGGCCGGATAGTGCCCGGCGAGCGGGGCAAGCTCCCGCGAATAGCTGGTCTCGTCCAGGGTGAAGAGAATGAGGGTGAAGTCCGGCTCGTTGCCGAAGCGGTCGAGAAGCGGCTTCAAGGCGCGCGCGTATTCGGTCCGGGAGGGAATGTCCGCTCCCATGTCGCGGCCGAAGCGGCTGAAGATCGCCTGGTTGTGGTTGCGCAGGGAACCCGGATGGATCTGCATCACCATCCCGTCCTCCACGCTCATCGCGGCCATCTCGGTGAGCATCTGGGCGCGGAACAGCTCGGCATCCTCGGGCCGGGCGTCGCCGGTCGAGACGCGCCGGAACAGGGCCTCGGCGTCCGCCCGCGGCAGATCGGCGGTTTGCGCCGTCGGGTGGCCGTGATCGGTGGATGTCGCGCCATACTCCCGGAAGAAGGCGCGCCGTTGCCGGTGAGCCTCCAGATAGCCGCTCCAGGTCGAGGTATCGCAGCTGGTGATCTCGCCGAAGCGGACGAGATTCTGCCGGAATCCCTCGAAATCCGGATCGACGACGGGATCGGGCCGATAGGCCGTGACCACCCTCCCCTTCCAGCCCGATCGGCGGATGGTCTCGTGGTGCTTCAGGGGATCGAGCGGGCTTTCCGTGGTGGCGATGGCCTCGATGCGGAAACGTTCGAACAGGGCGCGGGGACGGAACTCCGGCGTGCGAAGGGCCGCATCGATGCGGTCGTAATACGCGTCGGCATTGGCGGCCGTGAGCCGTTCGGTGAAGCCGAACAGGGTCGCAAAGGTATGGTCGAGCCATGCGCGGGTCGGCGTGCCGCGGAAGAGATGATAGCTGGACGCGAAGCGCCGCCAGATCGCCCGGGGGTCGCGCTCGACGGAGCCTCCGTCCCGGGTGGGAATGCCAAGCTCCTCCAGGCGCACGCCTTGGCTGTAGAGCATCCGGAAGATGTAATGGTCGGGAATCACGAACAGCGTCGCCGGATCGGAAAACGGCTCGTTCTCGGCATACCAGCGGGGATCCGTGTGACCGTGCGGGGAGATGATCGGCAGGTCCCGGATCTCCCCATAGAGCCTGCGCGCCACGTCCAGGGCGGCAGCCTCCGCAGGAAAAAGACGGTCCGGGTGGATCAGCATGAGCACTCTCCCCGAGCGTTCCTTCCGGCTTGTTTCCTTGCCGGTTCGGATCGCCCATGACATGAAGCTTAGAACGGTCCATAGCGCTTTGCAATGGTCTACTAGTATGGTAGTGTGCCAATCATGACGAATGGAACCCTTGCAAAGCTCGACAGCGACAGGGAGCCCATGGCTCGCCAGGTCACGCGCGCTCTGCGCCAAGCCATCGTGACGATGCGCCTGGCGCCGGGCGAGATGCTGTCCGAGCAGGACCTCGCCGGCCGGTTCGGCGTCAGCCGCTCGCCGGTGCGGGAGGCCCTGATCAAGCTGAGCGAGGCGGGCCTCGTGCGGGTGATGCCGCAGCGGGGCACGCAGGTGGTGAAGATCTCCCGCAAGGGCGTGGAGGATGCGCGCTTCATCCGGGAGGCCGTGGAAACGGCCATCGTCCGGGACGCGGCCAAGAAAGCGAGCCCCCTCCTGCTCGCCGAGCTGGCCGCCAGCCTCACGAGGCAGCGCCGCGCCCAGCGCGCCGCCTCCACGGAGGAGTTCCTGGCTCTCGACGAGGAGTTTCACCGGCTCCTGGCCGAGGCGGCGGGCCGACCCGCCGCGTGGCGGATGATCGAGGACATCAAGCCCCAGATGGACCGAGTCCGGTTCCTGGATATGTCCAAGGCCATGCCCCGCGACGCGGTGATCGCCCAGCATGCGGTGATCGTGGACGCCATCAAGGCGGGGGATGCGTCCGCGGCCGAGAAGGCGATGCGCCTGCACCTGAGCGAGATCCTGCGCTCCTTGCCGGAGCTCGCCGCAGAACACCCCGATCTCTTCGAGTTGGAAACAGAGGCGCAGCCGGAGATGCTCAGCGCCTGAACTTCCCTCTCCCGGCGGTCAGCCTCCGGGAGCATGGCACAAAGGATGTGAACATGTTGGACAAGCCCGCCCTCGCTCCGCGCAATGTGCGCCTCCACGAGACCGACAACCTCGTGGTTGCCGTCGATCCCATCATGCCCGGTTCGGTTCTGCATGGCGTCACCGCCAAGGACCGGGTCATGCGCGGCCACAAGATGGCGATTGCCGCCATTCCGCAAGGCGAGCCGGTTCTCAAGTTCGGGCAGATCATCGGCTTCGCCTCGAAGCCGGTCGAGCCGGGCGAGTGGCTTCACGAGCATAACGTGGAGATGCACGCCTTCGCCCGCGAATACCACTTCGCGGAGGACGCCAAGGTCGAGCCCGTGCTCCCCGTGGAGCAGCAGGCCACGTTCCAGGGTTATCGCCGCCAGAACGGCAAGGTCGGCACCCGGAACTACCTGGCGATCCTCACCAGCGTGAACTGCTCGGCAACTGTGGCCCGCTTCATCGCCAGGGAAGTCGAGCGATCCGGCATCCTTGCCGACTACCCCCATGTGGACGGCGTGATCCCCCTCGTGCACGGCACGGGCTGCGGCATGGACATCAAGGGCGAAGGCTCCGAGGTGCTCAAGCGCACCCAGTGGGGCTACGCCTCCAACCCCAACATGGCCGGCGTGCTGATGGTCGGCCTAGGATGCGAGGTGTTCCAGATCGCCAAATGGAAGGAGCTCTACGGGATCAAGGAGAGCGAGACCTTCCGGACCATGACGATCCAGGACATCGGCGGCACCCAGAAGGCCGTGGCGGCGGGCGTCGAGGCCATCCGCGACATGCTTCCGCTGGCGAACCGCGCCAGGCGCGAGACGGTTCCTGCCTCGGAGCTGATGCTGGCCCTGCAATGCGGCGGCTCGGACGGATATTCCGGCATCACGGCCAATCCGGCGCTGGGAGCAGCAGTGGATATTCTCGTGCGCCACGGCGGCACGGCGATCCTGTCGGAAACGCCCGAGATCTACGGCGCCGAGCACCTTCTCACCCGCCGCGCGGCCACCCGCGAGGTCGGCGAGAAGCTGGTCGACCTCATCAAGTGGTGGGAGGAATACACCACCCGCAACCGGGGCGAGATGAACAACAACCCCTCCCCCGGCAACAAGGCGGGCGGCCTGACCACCATTCTCGAAAAATCCCTTGGCGCGGCCGCCAAGGGCGGCACCACCACCCTGACGGGCGTCTACCGCTATGCCGAGCCTGTCACCGCCAAGGGCTTCGTCTACATGGATACGCCCGGCTACGATCCGGTGTCGGCCACCGGACAGGTGGCGGGCGGCGCCAATGTCCTGTGCTTCACCACCGGCCGCGGCTCGGCCTATGGCTGCAAGCCGACCCCTTCCATCAAGATCGCCACCAACAGCGAGATGTACCGCCGGATGATCGACGACATGGACATCAACTGCGGCGACATCCTGGACGGCGTCTCCATCGACCAGAAGGGGCAGGAGATCTTCGAGACGATCCTCCGGGTCGCCTCGGGCGAGCACTCCAAGTCGGAGGCGCTCGGCTATGGCGATGCGGAATTCGTGCCCTGGCAGATCGGGGCAGTCATGTAAGGTAGCGGCCGACGCCAATCCCAAGCCGCCCGGAGAAGCGGCCTCAACGAGGTGATGATCATGGAACAGACCTGGCGCTGGTTCGGCCCGGAGTACGTCGTTCAGCTTTCCCATGTCCGCCAGACCGGCGCGAGGGGAATCGTGACCGCCCTGCACCACATTCCCTACGGGGTGGTCTGGAGCGTCGAGGAGATCGAGCGGCGCAAGGCTCTCATCGCGGCCGATCCCTCCCTCAGCCTGCGCTGGAGCGTGGTGGAAAGCCTGCCGATCCATGAGACCATCAAGATCGGCGAAGGGGACCTGACGCCCCTGTTCGACAACTACCGCCAATCCATGCGCAATCTCGCGCAGTGCGGCATCACGACGATCTGCTACAACTTCATGCCGGTGGTCGACTGGACCCGCACGGAGATCGCCTACCCCCTTCCCGGCGGCGGAACGGCCCTGCGCTTCAACGCCCATGAATTCGCGGCCTTCGACTGCTTCATGCTGCAGCGCCCCGGCGCGGAGGCGGAGCACGCGCCCGAACTCGTCGCCCGCGGGCGCGAATGGTACGACCGCTCGTCGGAATCGGACCGCCGCAAGCTGCTCGCCAACATCATGGCGGGCCTGCCCGGCGCCTATGACCGCTACGACGTTCCCGGCCTTCGCGTGATGCTGGACCGCTACCGGGATGTGGATGCGGCCCGCCTGCGCGAGAACCTCGCCCGCTTCCTGCGCGAGGTGATCCCCGTGGCCGAGGAGGTGGGTATCCGGATGTGCATCCATCCCGACGATCCGCCCCGCCCCCTCATGGGCCTGCCCCGCATTGTGTCCAATGCGGAAGACCTGGATTTCATCCTCGGCGCGGTGGATTCGCCCGCCAACGGCGTCACCCTGTGCAGCGGCTCCCTGGGAGCCAACCCGGCCAACGACGTGCCGGGCATCGCGCGTCGCGTCGCGAGCCGGATCTGGTTCGCCCACCTGCGCAACGTGGCGAAGGAGCCGGACGGCTCCTTCATGGAGGCGGATCATCTCGGCGGCGACACCGACATGGTGGCCCTCGTGACCGTGCTTCTCGAAGAGCAGAACCGGCGCAGGGAATCGGGCGACCCGCGCTGGCGCATCCCCATGCGCCCGGACCACGGCCATGAGCTTCTCGACGACGTGGGCAAGCCCACCCATCCAGGGTATCCCGCCATCGGCCGGCTGAAGGGCTTGGCCGAGCTGCGGGGCGTGATGACGGCGGTGTCGTCCCTCCGGAACCTGCCGCTTTGAGACAGGATCGGTTCTGAGAGCGTGGCGCCGCCTCGGCCCTCATCCTGAGGAGGCGCGGTCAGCGGCGTCTCAAAGGATGGTCCAGAGAGTGCGGGAGCCGCGACGGAACTCCCTCTCCCGTGTGGGAGAGGGTTAGGGGTGAGGGTAGGCCCTCTCCGAATAGAGCACAGCCGGTGGTGAGCCGAGCAGGGGAAGGCGTTGCGCTTGATCCTGCACCGTCCTGCCCTCACCCCTGCCCCTCTCCCACCCGGGAGAGGGGGGCGCGTGGCGCTGCTGCGCTCCGGTCGGCCTGACCCCTCTCGGTCATGCCCGGCCTTGTTGCCGGGCATCCCGATCCGGAATAGGGCTGCGGTTCTTAAGGCGGGAGAGCGCTGCGCTTCTCCCATCGGGATCACCGGCACAAGGCCGGTGATGACGGGCAGCGTCTGACACCGGCTGTCATCCTGCCGATCCTTCGCATCGGACTGGCGAGCACGGCGTGGGACGGGAAGCGGGTGCAGGATGTAGCGCCCTCTTCCCTCCTCACAAGGGAGAGGGGAAAGAGGCTTCACATCTTTACGCGGCAGACTCTCAGGGTGAGGCTGTGGGGGTGAGTTTCCGTGAGACAACTTG
>DATHAU010000400.1:0-5673 GCA_035296545.1 Microvirga sp. | reverse complement strand
ACCCGGGATGACGGTGGCCGCCCAAGGGTTTGTTGTACTTGCTCCGCAAGCACCTTCAGCGCCTCAGCGACAGGGGGTTATCGGATAGCGCCGCCGCATCGGGCCGGTCGATGGCGGGCTTGCCGAGGAACGCGTTCCAGAGCGCTTCCACCGTCTCCCGTTCGAGATCGTTCACGATGAACACCATGCGGCTGCGCCGGTCCTCGCTGGGCCAGCGCTCCAGCACGGCGGGCACGTGGATCACGTGCTGGACGCCGTGGATGACCACCGGGTGGTCCGGGTCCTCGGCCAGCGCCACGAGGCCCTTCACGCGCAACAGCTTCACGCCCTGCGACGAGCGCAGGAGGTCGAGGAACATGTCCAGCGCGCCCTGGCGGATCGGCCGGTCGCTGGTCAGGCAGAAGGCGCGGATGCGGGCGTCGTGCCGGTTCACGTCGTGGCGGTGATCATGGCCGTGATGACCATGATGGTGATGCCCGTGCTGATGGGCGTGGCTGGCCCGCTCGGCCGCCTCGACGGCCTCCGTCTTCAGCCACTCGCCCACGTCGGAAATCCTGCCTTCGAGATCGAACAGGCCCCCGGCGATGATGGCCTCGACCGGCGCATCCGCCGTCAGGATCGCGGCTCCCGGATTGAGCCGGCGCAGCCGGGCCTCCAGGGCATCGCGGCCTGCGGGATTATCGACCAGATCGCCCTTGGCGATCACGAGGCGCTCGGCCACGGCGGCCTGCTTCACGGCCTCCCCATGGGCGTCGAGGGTCGCGGGTCCGTTCACCGCGTCGATCACCGTCACCACGCCCTCCACCGCATAGCGCAGGGACAGATAGGGGTGGTAGAGCACCGCATGGAGGATGGGGGCCGGATCGGCCAGTCCCGTGGTCTCGATGATCACGCGGCGAAACGGCATGATGCGCCCGTTGTCGCGCTTGCGCAGGAGGTCTTCGAGGGTGGCGATGAGGTCGCCGCGCACGGTGCAGCAGAGGCAGCCGGCGGAGAGCAGCACCATGCCCTCGTCCACCTTCTCCACCAGCAGGTGATCGAGGCCGATCTCCCCGAACTCGTTGATGATCACCACCGTGTCCTGAAGCGCCGGGCTTTTCAGAAGCCGGTTGAGCAGGGTGGTCTTTCCCGCGCCGAGGAAGCCGGTGAGGATCGTCAGCGGGATCGGGGCGGGAGGGGTCATGGGCGTGCCTGTCATGGTTCAATCCGCAGGAACCAGGGGCCTGTCCTTCAGGCGGCGCTGGTCCAGGAGAACATTGGCGACGATCGCCGATAGCACAAGCGCGCCGCCGGCGATCTGGAGCGGAGACAGGCCCTCGTTCAGGATGAGGGCCGAACAGACGGCGGCCACCACCGGCTCGGCGCAGTAGACGATCCCGGCCGCCACCGCGGTGATCCGCCCCAGCGCCAGAAACTGCAGCACGAACCCCAACAGGTATCCGCCGATGTTCACGGCAACCGCGAACCAGGCCACGGCGAGAGCCGAGGGCGGGGCGAGCTGCCCCGTGGCAAGGCTGATGAGAAGGGCCGTCGGCAGCACGAGAAGGTGGATCCAGAACACCTTCGCGACGATCTCGGTCCTGCGGCAGCGCCCGGCGGCGAAGAACTGGGTGGCGGTGGCGATGCTGGCGCCGAAGGCAAGCGCGAGGCCGCGCCAGTCGAGGCTGTCGAAAGCCGGACCCACCACCAGGACGACCCCGAGGGTGGCCGCGGCCGCGACGCCGAGCAGCGCCGGGGTCAGCCTCGTCCCCTCCACGAAAGGGCTCGCCAGCACGATGAGGATCGGGAAGGTGTAGAACACCACCGCCGCGATGGTCACCGGAATGAAGGCGACCGACGAGAGATAGCAGATGCCCACCAGGGTCGTGGAGACGCCGAGCAGGACCAGGGTGCCCCGCTCCTCCGGGGCCATCCTGAGGGAGCGCCGGGCGAGCGCCGCGAAGATGCAGACCAGCGCCAGCATCAGCAGCACCCGATAGACCACGATGGCCGAGCCGCTGGCCCCCGCGAAGGAGGCGATGCGGGCATAGACGATGTTCAGCCCGTAGAGGGCTGCCGACCCGAGGGCGAAGACGAGGCCGTTGGCGTCGGAGGGGGAGCGGGTCATGGGAGCATTCGGCAAATCGCTTGAGGCCCGCACTTCGCGCGGATCGCCTGCGAATGCAAGGGGAGACCCAAAGCGGAACGCCCGGCCGCGGCGGCCGGGCGTTCGGAACGGGGATCTTTCCGTACGGGGATCTTGCCGCCGGGCCGCTAGTTGGCGACGGATTTGGGCTTTGCCGCCGCGTCGGCCTTCTGAGGCTTGGGTTTCGTGTCCGCCGCGGGCTTGGGCGCCACCTTGGCGGCGGCGTTGACCGCGTCCGGCTTGGCGGCCGGGGCGGGCTTCGCGGCGTCCGGCTTGGCTGCGACGGGCTTGGCTGCGGGGGGCTTGGCTGCGGCGGGCTTGGCCTGATCGGTCACGGGCTTGAGGGTCACGCTGGCCCGGGGCTGATCCTTGCCCTGCTGATCCTTGCCCTGTTGATCCTTGCCCGCGGCCTTGTCGAGCTCCTTCTCGATGACCGGCGTCACGTCGGGCGCCTTCACGGTCGGCTCGGTGGAGGCTGCCGCCTTCACGGTGCGGGCGGCGGTCTTCTTCAGCTTCGCTGCCTTGCGCGCCTGCTCGGCGGCCTCCTCGGCGGCGGCCTGGGCCGCCACTTCGGTTTCCGACGGCGGGGCCGCGCCGATCCAGACCCGCTCCGGCTGAACGGCCATGCGGGGGCCGAGCACCGTGCGGGTGGGCTTCTGAGCGTCGCCCGCGAAAGCCAGCACCTCGGAGGAGAAGAGGTTGGGAACGCCCGTGCCCTCTTCCGCCACGGAGGGGCTGTCCTCCTCCCTCGGCATCGGGCCGCGCCGGTCGCAGATGACCGAGCGCATGTCCGGCGGCGCGTGGGTGGCCGAGGCGGGCAGGGACGTGAGTTCCGGGTTGGTGAAGTTCACCTTGCTGCCGAAGCCGCGGTCGAACAGCTCCGCGGCCTGCATGGTGCGCTCGTTGGCGGAGGGCGCGCCGAGCACCACCGTGACCAGGCGGCGGCCGTTGCGGTTGGCGCTGGCCACCACGTTGAAGCCGGAGGAGCAGATGAAGCCCGTCTTCATGCCGTCCGCGCCCGGATAGCGGCCGATCAGGCCGTTGGTGTTGCGCATGATGCGGCGGCCGAACTGCACCGCGCCGATGTCGAACAGGTGCTGGTGGTCGGGAAAGTCCCGCAGGAGCGCCCGGGCGAGCACCGCCATGTCCCGGGCGGTGGTCTGGTTGCGCTCGTCGGGCAGGCCGTGCGGGTTGGCGAAGCGGCTGTCCCTCATGCCGAGGCTCTGGGCCCTGGCGTTCATCAGGTCGGAAAAGCCCTCGATCGAGCCGCCGATGCTCTCGGCGATGGTGGCGGCGACGTCGTTCGCCGACTTCACCAGCATGATCTTGAGGGCGTTGTCGAGGCGGATCTGGGTGCCCGGCTTGAACCCCATCTTGGACGGGGGCAGGGCGGCGGCGCTCTCGCTGACGGTGAGGAGCGTCTCCATGCTCATCCGGCCGGAGCGGACCTGGTCGAGCGCCACGTAGGCCGTCATCAGCTTGGTGATGGAGGCGGGAAACCAGGGATCGGTCGCCCGCTCCGCGTGCAGCACGCGGCCGGAATCCACCTCGACCACGAGGGCGGGGTTGCCGGCCAGCGCCGAACCGCCCGCAAGGGCGGCAAGGGCGAAGACAGTCACGCGGAGGGCTCGGCTTACGTTCATACGGAACGGCTCCTTAGCTTCGTTCGACGGTCGGAGAGGGGATCTGAAAATGCCCCGCTTAAGGCCAGCTGGGCTATTGTTTTAGCCCTGACGCCTGGCTTTGGCTAGGCCCGGACGGTTTATTGCTCGTTTGCATGGACCCTCTCGGCGAAATCCATGGCAAGAGAGTGGCAAGAGCGGCGCGGTTTGAAGAACATGCTGAACGTATCCCTGCTTTGGGTTCCCGTCACCCTCATGGCCGCAGCGGCTCAGACGGCCCGGAACGCCACCCAGCGCCGGCTGACCGAAAGGATCGGAACCGCCGGCGCGACCCAGGTGCGGTTCCTCTACGGCTTTCCCTTTGCCGTCGCGGCCCTGGCCCTCATGAGCCTGGCCACGGGCGAGGCTGCGCCGGGACCCAGCGGAGCCTTCCTGTCCTACGCCCTCACGGGGGCGGTGGCCCAGATCCTGGCCACCGCCCTCATGCTCTCCGCCATGCGGGAGCGCGCCTTCTCGGTGGTGACCGCCTACACCAAGACCGAACCGGTGCAGGTGGCCCTGTTCGGCCTGCTGCTGCTGGGGGACCGGCTGACCCCCGTCACGGCGCTCGCCATCGGGGTCGCCACCTCCGGCGTGGTGCTCATGTCCGTGAAGCCCGGCGCGAACCTGGCCTCGTCGGGCCTCAGGCCCGTCGGCTCCGGGATTGCGGCGGGCGCCTTCTTCGCCCTGGCGGCCATCGGTTTTCGCGGGGCGATCCTGTCCCTGGAGGAGGGCTCGTTCCTCATCCGGGCCTCCACGACCCTGGTCTGGGGGCTCGGCCTTCAGACTGCGATCCTGCTCGCCTGGCTCGGCCTGTTCGACCGCGGGGCGCTGGCGGCGAGCTTCAAGGCCTGGCGTCCCTCCCTGGGAGCAGGCTTCCTCGGCGCCTTCGCCTCCCAGTGCTGGTTCATCGGCTTTGCGCTCACCACCGCGGCCAACGTGCGCACGCTTGCCCTGGTGGAGGTGCTGATGGCCCAGGCGGTCTCCCATCGTTTCATGGCGCAGGCCACGAGCCGCCGGGAGCTGGCCGGCATGGGGCTGATCCTCGGCGGCGTCGGCCTGCTTCTGCTGGCGCAGCCATGACGGGCCCGGCCCTCGCTTGCCGCTGCCCTGCCGGGATGGTATTGGATAGTATTACGGCCAAAACCCTTTTCAGGAGCCGATTTGATGACCGAAGCCGCTGTTGCTCCTCCTCCCCTGCAACCCGCCTATCGGGCTCTCCAGGTGGGCGATCCGGCGCCCTGGTTCAGGCAGAAGTCGACCTCCAACCCGGACTTCGCCTTCGACACGGTGGCGGGCCGCTACATCGTGCTCTGCTTCTACGGCACGGGGGCCGACGAGATCGGGCGCGGGGCCCTGGCGGCCTTCCAGGAGCAGCACCGGTCCCTGTTCGACGACGACAAGATCGCCCTGTTCGGCGTCAGCGTCGATCCGGCCGACCTGGCCCAGGGGCGCGCCAAGCAGATCCTGCCCGGCATCCGGCACTTCTGGGATTTCGACGGCAAGGTGGGGCGTCTCTACGGCGCGCTGCCTCACGACGCGTCGGGCGTGGGGGGTCCCCTTCGCCGTTTCTGGATGGTGCTCAACCCGACCCTGCGGGTGCGGGCCATCTTCCCCTTCAAGCCGGACGGCAGCGACAGCGGCGAGGTGGCGGCCTATCTTCGCGCCCTGCCGCCGGTGGTGCAGTTCGCCGGGTTCGAGATCCCGGCCCCCGTGCTGGTCATCCCGGACGTGTTCGAACCGGAGTTCTGCCGGCATCTGATCGGGCTCTACGAGGAGCATGGGGGCCAGGAATCCGGCTTCATGCGCGAGGTCGACGGCAAGACCGTCGCAACCCACGACCGCAGCCACAAGAGCCGCAAGGACTTCACGATCACGGATCAGGGG
>DATHAU010000399.1:0-13312 GCA_035296545.1 Microvirga sp. | reverse complement strand
ACCCGGCGGCCGTTCTTGACCTCCCAGCCCGCTTCGCGCAGGAGGCGGTCGGCGTCGCGCAGATTGGCGCGGACGGCGTCCGGCGTATCGCTCACCGGGTTCTTGTAGGGCTTGGTGAACACCTCGGCCGGAACCCTGTCGCGGACGGATTCCAGAATGGCCAGCTCCTGTCCTTCCGGCAGGCCTGAGGAGGCGAGTTCGAGGCCCTGGAAGTAGCTGGCGATGCGCATGTACTGGCCGGAAAAGGTCGTCTTGTTGACCTCTTCGAAAGCGAAGGCGAGATTGAAGGCCCGGCGCACGCGCTGGTCCTTGAACTTGTCCCGCCGCAGGTTGGGCACGAAGGCCTGCATGACTCCGATGGATTGGATGGGAAACTCCTCCAGGATCACGCGCCCTTCCTGGCGGGCGGGAAAGTCGTAGCCGGTGACCCAGTTGCGGGCGACGTTCTCGGTGCGGAAATCGATGCGGTCGCCCTTGAAGGCCTCGAGCAGCACCGTCGAGTCCCGATAGTACTCGTTGCGGATCTCGTCGAAGTTGTTCTGGCCCACATTCACATTCAGGTTTGCGCCCCAGTAATCCTTCACCCGCTCGTAGGTGGCGCTGCGGCCCGCGTCGAAGCTCTTGAGGCGGTAGGGGCCGGAGCCCAGGGGCGGCTCAAGGCTCGTCTGCGTCACGTCGCGCTTGCGCCCGTCCGGCGCGGCGCCTTCCCACCAATGCTTGGGCAGCACCGTCAACTGGCCCATGATCTGCGGCAGCTCGCGGTTGCCCGTCTCGTTGAAGGTGAACCTGATCTCGCGCTCGCCCAGCCTCTCGGCCTTGGTCACATTGGCGTAGTAGAAAGCGTAGGTCGGGCTGTTGGCCTTGAAGGTGTCGAAGGAGAAGATCACGTCGTCCGCCGTCACGGGCTTGCCGTCATGCCAGCGCGCCTCCGGGCGAAGACGGAACGTGACGGAGGAGTAGTCTTCCGGATACGAGAACGCCTCGGCCAGGAGGCCGTAGGAAGCGCTCGGTTCATCCAGGGAGGCGGTGGTCAGGGTTTCATAGAGGAAGCCGATGCCCTGCTCGGGCGTGCCCTTCACCCCTGCCACCACGATGTTGAAGCTGTCGAAGGTGCCCTGCGCGCCCAGCCGGACCAGGCCGCCCTTGGGGGCGCTCGGGTTCACGTATTCGTAGTGCTTGAATCCCGAGGGGTATTTCACCTCGCCGAGGAGGGCCGCCCCATGCCGCCAGGGGGCTTCCTGGGCCGCGACGGGGGAGAAGGCGAGGCAGGCGGCCAGAAAGCTCGGCGCTAGGGCACGGATCACACGGCGTCTCCTGATCGAGGCGTCTTTTAAGCTGGTTACATTTTTGTCCTGAATGGGGCGAGCGCAAGGGAGAAGGCCAAAAACAGGACGGCGCAAAGGAAAAGCCGGGCTGCTGGGCCCGGCTTTCGTGAAAGGCTGGATGGCTGGTCCGGCTTACTGGGCCGCCGGCAGCGGGGCCGGAGCGTCGGCCAGGGTGCGCAGATAGGCCAGGAGGTCGGCGCGCTCCTCAGGCCTCGCGACGCCCGCGAAGGCCATGATGGTGCCGGGGGCGTAGCCCTTGGGGTTGTGAACGAACTGGTCGAGGGCCTCGTAGGACCACTCGCCGCCCTTGCCCTTCAGGGCCGCCGAATAGTTGAAGCCCGCATGGGAGGCCAGGGTGCGGCCGATCACCCCGTAGAGGTTCGGGCCGACCTTGTTGGCGCCGCCCTTCTCGAAGGTGTGGCAGGCGGCGCACTTCTTGGCCGCGGCCTGGCCCTTGGCCGGGTCGGCCTTGGCGAGAAGGACCGGGAGCGGCTCGGACGGCGCCGCCGCGGCGGCGCCGGGGGCGGCCGCGCCTTCTTCCGGGGCCGGGAGGTCGTAGCCGGGAACGGCAGGCTTTTGCGGCGCGAACAGGCCGCCGGCGATGATGTTGACGCCGACCACGAAGAGGAGCGCGCCGAAGACGGCGCCCGCGATCTTATTGGTCTCGATATTCATGGATCAGGCTCTCCTCGCCATCGTAAACCGGCGACATCACCGCAAAGGAACCAGCGCGCGGACAGAGCGCCCGCGACGTGGCGTTGCTTAGCCGTAGAGATGGGGTTTTGACAATGGGGTTGTGTCGGATTTCGGTAGTCTCATGGTCGCAGCATCCTTTGAAACGCCGAAAGTCCCGCGGGGGTCCCTCGCGGGAGGCCCAAGGCCCTATGACAAACAGTCCATGACAAACGGTCCCCGCCTTGTTAAGGACCCGCAGCCTTTTCGCCCCAGAACGCGCCATGTCCGACCCCATCGTCCTGATCCCGTCCCGCCTCGCCGCGACCCGCCTGCCGAACAAGCCCCTGGCGGATATCGGGGGCGAGCCCATGATCGTTCACGTGTGGCGGCGCGCCGTGGAGGCGGGGATCGGGCCCGTGGCGGTGGCCACCGACTCCTCCGACATCGCCGAGGCCGTGGTCCGGGCCGGCGGGCGGGCGGTGATGACCCGCACGGATCACGCCTCCGGCTCCGACCGCATCTTCGAGGCCCTGGAAAAGCTCGACCCGGAGGGGCGCCACGACGTGGTGGTGAACGTCCAGGGCGATCTCCCGACCATCGATCCGGCCGCCGTCGCGGCGTCCGTTTCTCCCCTTCTTGACCCGTCCGTCCACATCGCGACCCTGGTCGCCGTGATCGGGCGGGAGGAGGAGAAGACCAATCCCGCCGTGGTCAAGATGGTGGGAAGCCCGGTGTCGCCCGGCCGCTTCCGCGCCCTCTACTTCACCCGCGCCACCGCCCCATACGGGGACGGCCCGCTCTATCATCACATCGGTCTCTACGCCTATCGCCGCCGGGCCCTGGAGCGCTTCGTCGGCCTCAAGCCCTCTCCCCTTGAGACCCGCGAGAAGCTGGAGCAGCTGCGCGCGCTGGAGGCCGGAATGCGGATCGACGCCATCGTGGTGGACGACGTGCCGCTCGGCGTGGACACCCCTCACGATCTGGAAAGGGCCCGCGCGATCATCGCCGCCCGGAGGACAGCATGAACAAGGTGATTTCGTTTCAGGGCGAGCCGGGGGCCAACTCCCACATCGCCTGCTCGGAGGCCCGTCCGGACTGGCAGGTTCTGCCCTGCCCGACCTTCGAGGACGCCTTCGCGGCGGTGAACGAGGATCAGGCCGGGCTCGCTATGATCCCGATCGAGAACTCCATCGCCGGGCGCGTGGCGGACATCCACCACCTCCTGCCCACCTCCGGTCTGCACATCATCGGCGAGCACTTCCTGCCCATCCATTTCCAGCTCATGGCCCTGCCGGAGGCGAGCTTGAGCGCCATCAGGAGCGTGCACAGCCACGTTCACGCCCTGGGCCAGTGCCGCCGGATCATCCGCAAGCTCGGGCTCAAGGCCCATGTGGCGGGCGACACGGCGGGCTCCGCCCGCGAGGTCGCCGAATGGAAGGACCCGACCCGCGCCTCGCTCGCCCCCCGCATGGCGGCGGAGATCTACGGCCTCAGGATCCTGGCCGAGAACGTGGAGGACGAGGCCCACAACACCACCCGCTTCGTCATCCTGTCCAAGACGCCGCAATGGGCTCCCGCCGGCGAGGGTCCGACCGTGACCTCCTTCGTGTTCCGCGTCCGCAACCTGCCCGCGGCCCTCTACAAGGCCCTCGGGGGCTTTGCGACCAACGGCATCAACATGACCAAGCTCGAGAGCTACATGCTCGAAGGCGAGTTCCTGGCGACCCAGTTCTACGCGGAAGTGGACGGGCACCCTGAGGACCCCGGCCTCAGGCGGGCCCTGGAGGAGCTCGAGTTCTTCTCCCGCGAGCTTCGCATCCTCGGCGTCTATGGGGCCGATCCGTTCCGGGAGAAGATCCGGGAGGCGGCCGAGTGACCATCCGCATCCGCGACGCCGTCGAGGCCGATGTGGAGGGGATCGCCAGGGTGCATGTTCAGGCGTGGCGGGAATCCTACAGGGATTTCCTGGCCCCGGAGGCGCTGGCCGGGATGTCCGTCGACGAGCGGATGCGGATGTGGCAGGGGGCCTTCGCGCACCCGAACCCGAAAGCCCGGCTTCTCGTGGCCGAATCCGAGGATGGGGAGATCGTCGGCTTCGCCCGAGGCGGGCCGGCAAGGGCGAAGGCGCCGGATCTGCTCGCCGCCGAGACCGAGATCTTTGCCGTCTACCTGCTCGACAAGGTGAAGCGCCAGGGCATCGGCCGGGGGCTCATGGCGGGCGTGTTCGAGCATCTTGCCGCGCACGGCTTCCGCTCCGCCGGCCTGTGGGTTCTGAGGGAAAACCTCCCGGCCCGCCGTTTCTACGAGGCGCTCGGCGGCAGGCCCGGGCCCGAGCAGTCCTTCGATCTGCGCGGGCAGACGGTCACCGAGGTGGCCTACCGCTTCGAGCCGATCCCCCGCTAGGACTTCATCCATTCCCGGATCAGATGGTTGGCGATGGCGATGGGCGCGGGGGCGGCGAAGCTTTCGTGGGTGCCCTCCAGCATGCGGCGGATGTCGTCCCTGGAGAACCAGCGGGCGTCCTCCAGTTCCTCGCCATCAAAATTGATCTCGTCCGTGATCGCCTCGCCGACGCAGCCGATCATGATGGACGATGGGAACGGCCAGGGCTGGGAGGCGAGATAGCGCACCTCGCCGACCCGGATCCCCGCCTCCTCGAAGGTTTCGCGCCTGACCGCGGCCTCGATGGTCTCGCCGGGCTCCAGGAAGCCTGCAAGGCAGGAATACATCTTCTCCGGAAAGCGCGTCTGGCGGCCGAGCAGGCATTTGTCGCCCCGCGCCACCAGCATGATCACCACCGGGTCCGTGCGCGGGAAATGCTGCGCGCCGCAGGCGGCGCAGTCGCGGCGGAAGCCGGCCTGGGCCAATACGGTCGGCGCGCCGCAATTGGCGCAGAACCGGTGGCGGTCGTGCCAGTCGAGCATGGATTTCGCCATGGCGAGCAGGCCGAGCTCCTCCGCCGGCACGAGCCCGCGAACGGCAATCGAGCGCAGGTCGGCGACCGTGAAGGCCGGGTCGTCCCGGAACAGCTCCGCCGCCTCGGGGCCCGCCAGGGTCGCGACCACCGGGCGGCCGTCCAAGACCCCGAGGAAGACCTGCTCCTTGTGGTCGCGCAGGCGGCTCAGGGCCGCGGCGGGCAGCAGGCCCGTTCCGGGCTCTCCCGCGGCCAGGATCGGCAGGTCCCCGGCCAGGAGCACCATGGCGGCTCCCGGGTCCCCAGCGAAACGGGCCAAGGCCTCCGGGTCGCGCTCGGCGCTGTGGCGGACCAGGGGGTTGGCGATGTAGGCGATAGGCTGGGTCATGGGTCAGGCCGCCGCAAAAAGAGTGGCGGCGCGCTCGATCAGGGCCGACGCCGCGTGGTCAGGGTAGGGGGTCCGGGAGCCGTGGCCCCAGACGGGGCCGGGCCAGGCGGGGTCCGAGCGGAACCGCCCGACGACGTGAACATGGAGCTGCGCCACGATGTTGCCCAGGGCCCCCACGTTCACCTTGTCGGGCCGGGAAAGCTCCATCATGACCCGGGCGGCGATGCGGATCTCCCGCATGAGCTGAACGGACTGCTCCTCCGTCAGATCCGTGACCTCGCTCGCGCCGCCGATGCGGGGCACCAGGACGAACCAGGGAAAGCGGGCGTCGTTCAGGAGCAGGACCGAGGAAAGGGCGAGATCGCCCACCGGGATGGTGTCGGCGGCGAGCCGGGAATCGAGCTGAAAGGGATCGAGCTGAAAGGTCATGGGGCTATGTAACCGAGCTTGCGGCCCGATGTCAGCCTGTGCCGGCATTCCATCCCCGACGCGAGCTGCTTCTTCTTCCCAGGAAGGGGGACGCTCGGACCGGGAGTTGCCCCGCCGGCAGGTTCGCTGCTCGCGCGAGCCGCCGGACCGGGCCCCCGCCTTTCCGCCCCGGCGCAAGAGCGCGCAGCGCCTGAGCGGAGGCGGTTCAGGCGGGGCGGCAGGATGACCCGGCGGGACGCTGTCCCTTCTCCCCTCCGCTTCGCTCCGGCCGGGAATGACACAGGAGCAGTTGAACAGTGTCATCCCCGGCGAGCCGAAGGCGAGGGAAGGGGATCGCGTGCAGGATGAGGCACCCTCTTCCCTCCCCCTTGTGGGGAGGGTCAGGGTGGGGGTGTTGGCGCCACACCTTCATAGGCTATCGCACACACCCCCACCTCCACCTCCTCCCCACAAGGGGGAGGAGAGCCCGTCGCGCTGTCCTGGTCAGAAGCGATAAGCCGTCTCAGCACATGTTCTCATTTTGTTCTTGACAGGAGCTGCAAGCTAGGCTATATCGTGTGCAGTTTTGCTCCCCGAGGGGCGCTCGCGAGGCGTCGCAGGTTGCGGGAGCAGAACACGGTCTCGGGCAGGGGCTCGCACCCCTTGCCACGAGAGGCCCAGGCTGTGCGCCGGGCCTGCCCGCAGCCCCAGGCCGGCCTCACAGCCGTGAGACCCGCCTGAGCTGACGACTGGCAGGTTCGCGTCGCCTGCCCGCCTAAAAGAACCGTGCGCGAGGGCCCTTCCCGCTCTTCATCATCTCACCGTATCGAGCCGGACCGCCTCTCGCGCCACCCCTCGAGCAACCCTTCAGGCTGGAGCCTCACGGCTCCGGCCCGAAGGCGCTCGTTCTTTGACAAGCGCCCGGCCCATGAGCGGCAATGCCCCTTCGCAACCGCCCCTCCCGGCACCCTCACCCCCCTCCAGGCCCCGGTTGCCCCCGCCGGACGAAAACGGCTGCGGCCGCAAGGGGAACGAGCCACGAGACCCAGGCGAGAGCCGCGTAGTAGGCCTCGAAATCCACGATGATCCACTGCGCCGGCACGAGCAGGGCCCGCAGCCAGAGGGCTCCCGACGCGACGGCGGCCATCATCAGCATCAGGGCGCGGTGGCTCCCGACGCGGCCCCGGCGGATGCTCCAGCCCAAGCCCGCGAGGGCGAGCCGGGCCAAGCCCTGCGCGACGAAGATCACCTGACCGTCCAGGTGCTGATGCCGGGGGAGCCCATGAGCCGCTTCACCCGAATGATGCCCATCGTCAGCCACTTCAAGTTCGAGGGGCCGGGGTCCTGCCCGCCTCCTGTCTCCCTGCTGCCGGACCATCACCCCTTCGGCAGCATCTCCTTCACCAGGCCGCTGGCCCTGGCGAAATCCATGCGGCCGGCGTACTTGGCCCGCAGGACGCCCACGACCTTGCCCATGTCCTTCATGGAGGCGGCGCCGGTCTCGGCGATGGCGGCCTGAATGGCGGTCCTGGTCTGCGCCTCGTCCATCTGCTGCGGCAGGTAGGAGGTGATGACCGCGACCTCGTCCTTTTCCTGTTGGGCGAGCTCCAGGCGGCCGCCCTGCTCGTACATGGCGATGGATTCCTGGCGCTGCTTCACCATCTTCTGCAGCAGGGCGAGGATCTCCTCGTCGGAGAGCGGGTCCCGTCCCGCGCCGCGGGCCTCGATGTCCCGGTCCTTGAGGGCGGCCTGGACCAGGCGGATCGCGCCCAGGCGGCCCTTCTCGCCGGCCTTCATGGCCTCCTTCATGTCGGCGGTGAAACGTTCGCGCAGCATGGGTTGTCTCCTTCCTTGGCGCTCGAGCGTTGACGGAACCCGAACGGCCCCTTAAGTCACGGGGGCGGTTCAAGGGCGGCCCGGAACGGCCTGCTCAAGCTCGGCCCGTTGGCCCCGGACTTACAAGAGATCATGGCGATGCTGCAAGACAAAGACACCACCGGGTCCCTCTCGGGTGGCTGGGAAGAGCCGCGCGCAACGGCCGTTCTCGTGCTCCAGGACGGCACGGTCCTGGAGGGCTTCGGCATCGGCGCCACCGGCGAGGCCACCGGGGAGGTCTGCTTCAACACCTCCATGACGGGCTACCAGGAAATCCTCACGGACCCCTCCTATGCGGGGCAGATCATCACCTTCACGTTCCCGCACATCGGCAACGTGGGCACCAACGAGGAGGACATCGAGAGCGTCAACGCCGCCTCGTCCTCCGGGGTGCGCGGCGCGGTGCTGGCCGCCGCCATCACCGAGCCCTCCAACTGGCGCGCCTCACGGGACCTCGACGCCTGGCTCAAGGCCCGCAGCATCGTCGGCCTCACCGGGATCGACACGAGGGCGCTCACCACCCTCATCCGCGACCGGGGCATGCCGAACGCGGTCATCGCCCACGATCCGGAGGGCAGGTTCGATCTCGAAGCCCTCAAGGCCAGGGCCGCGGCCCTGCCCGCCATGGACGGCCTGGACCTGGTGCCGCTCGTGACCAGCACCCAGCGCTTCGGCTGGGACGAGACCCCCTGGCACCGGGGCGAGGGCTACGGCCACCAGACCGGCGAGGCCCGGCGCCACGTGGTGGCCATCGATTACGGGGTCAAGCGCAACATCCTGCGCCTCCTGGCCCGGGCGGGGTGCAAGATCACGGTGGTGCCGGCCACCGCCACCGCCGAGGACGTGCTGGCGTTGAAGCCCGACGGGGTGTTCCTGTCCAACGGCCCCGGTGACCCGGCGGCGACCGGCGAATATGCGGTGCCGGTGATCCAGAGGGTGCTGGCGGAGAAGATCCCCACCTTCGGCATCTGCCTGGGGCATCAGATGCTCGGCCTGGCGGTGGGCGCCAAGACCAGGAAGATGCACCAGGGCCACCATGGGGCGAACCACCCGGTGAAGGACAAGACCACCGGCAAGGTCGAGATCACCTCCATGAACCACGGCTTCGCGGTGGACCCCGAGACCCTGCCGGGGAACGCCCAGGAGACCCACGTCTCCCTGTTCGACGGCTCCAATTGCGGCATCGCGCTCACCGACCGCCCGGCCTTCTCGGTGCAGTACCACCCGGAGGCCTCGCCGGGCCCGCAGGACAGCCACTACCTCTTCGACCGGTTCGTCAGGCTCATGGACGACGAGAAGGCCAAGCGCGGGGCCTAGGGTTCCACGAGCTTGGCCGCCGACCGGCTTCGAGCACGGCCGATCCGCGACAAACCGGAAGATTGCCCCCGGCCCCCAAATCACGGTAACCGATCATTAACGATAAAAAATGAATGATCCGGTCTTTGATTTGGGGCTTCTCCGATGGATTTCGACAGCGACTCCGGCGAATTCAGCCGTCTGCACAACCTCTTCACGTTCCACCTCGGCATCGCCGTCTCGCTGGCGTGGCTGACCTCGCTCTACGCCGCCTTCTACGCTCCCTGGGTGCGCAACATCCGCCCGCTGATCGACCCCGCCAATGTGGGTCCGGTCGAGAGCACCTGGTCCTACCTCTTCATCTTTCCCGTGGTGATGACCGCAGCCTGGCTTATGTCCATCTACGGGCAGAACGCGCTCAGCCGGTTCCGCGTCCTCAAGAACCAGGTCGTGGAGTTCGGCATCGCGGCCGCCGTGGCCTTCGTGCTGTTCTACCTGTCCATCGACCGCGCCGTCGCGGCCATGCTGCTCGGGGTCTAGGCCGGATCATTTCGAAGCGGCCCAGCTCGATCTTTCCCCCACACCGCGCGTTCCCCCTGGACCGAACAGGGAGAACAGCATGGCTCAGGCTAAAGGATATGGCGAACGGCATTCCTACAACGCGCCGCTCGGCACGGAGACCTATGTCTTCCGGAGCAACGGCATCGTTCCCAACAACACCCTGCCGCTGATCGTGCGCCGGGGCGCCATTCCGCCCTCGGCCGACGATCCGACCAAGGCCTTCAAGGCCACCTTCGCCAAGAACGGCTGGACCAATGCCTGGCTCGGCGGCATCGAGGATTATCACCACTACCATCCCAACACCCATGAGGTGCTGGGCGTCGCCTCCGGCTCCGGCCAGGTGCGCTTCGGCGGCGAGGACGGGGAGCTCGTGGCCGTGACGGCGGGCGACGTGGTGGTGGTTCCGGCAGGCGTCGCCCATGCGCTCATCAACAGCAGCGACGACTTCGCCGTGGTGGGCGCCTATCCGGACGGGCGCGACTACGAGATGGTCCCGGACGACCCCAAGGCCCTGCCCTCGTCGCAGAAGCGCATCGCCGGGGTGCCCCTGCCGGGCATGGACCCGGTGGACGGCGCGGACGGGCCGCTGACCAAGCTTTGGTCCTGACAAGGGTGACGGGAGCCTGGCGTTAGGCTAGGACTGGCCTCGTCATGAACTGGCGAGATTACTGGAATCAGGACACGCCGATCTATACGGGCGAGCGCCACAAGCTCCTGCATTATCGGCTGGTCGCAAACGACATCATTGGCCTCATCCCCTCCGGGGATGCGGCCGTGCTCGACTACGGCTGCGGCGAGGCCCTGTCCGCCGACCGGGTGGCGGCGAAATGCGCGCGGCTCTACCTGAGCGACGCCGCGCCCCTGGTGCGGGATCGCCTGCGCGAGCGCTTCGGCGGCAACAAGCGCATCGCGGTTCTGTCGCCGGACGACGTGGCGAACCTCGACGACGCCTCCCTCGACCTCGTCGTGGTGAACTCGCTCCTGCAATACCTCTCCCTCGACGAGCTGCGCGGGCTGCTGGCGCTCTCGCGGGCGAAGCTGAAGGGCAGCGGCCGGCTGGTGCTGGCCGACGTGATCCCGCCCGACGTGAGCCCCGTCACGGACGCCAGGGCGCTCCTGTCCTTCGCCTGGAGGGGCGGCTTCCTGAGATCGGCGCTTGTCGGCCTCGCCCGCACGGCCTTCTCGGAATACCGCAAGATCCGTGAGGAGATCGGCCTGTCGCAGTACAGCGAGGAGGAGATGATCGAGATCCTGGACGAAGCGGGCTTTTCCGCAGGGCGCGCGCCGCGCAATCTCGGCCACAACCCCGCCCGGATGACCTTTGTGGCGCGGCCCGTCCAGAGCCCCGGGGCCGGCGAGCCCTCCTGAGCGGCCCCGATCGGGCGGCTAGGCGAAGGTCCAGGCCCTGTGGGCCAGGAAGCTCCACAGCATGACGATCCCCGTCGTCACCAGTTGCGCGGGCAGGTAGGGCGCGCCGAGCCAGATCGTGAAGGCGTGCATGAACAGCCAGGTGAGCAGGAAGCCGACGAACGCCACCAGGGCGAAGCGCCAGGTGGCCTCCCGGTGGGGGCGGCGGCTGGTATAGGTGTGGCGGCGGTTGAGCGCATAGGAGACGAGCCCCCCGGCCACATAGCCGGCAAGCGTCGCCGGGACCGGGTGCAGGCCTCCCCCTTCGACCAGGGCGATGAGGAGCCCGTAATGGGCCACGGCCGCCACGAGGCCCACGCCGAAGAAGGCGGTGAACTGGCGGGCCAGGAGGGCGATGGAGCGGGAGAGGGACACGGGCCCTCGTTAGCCTCTCGAACGGGCTCCGTCACCCTATCCCTGGAGCATCCCGGCGATTTTCCGGGTCACGAAGCGGGGAAAGAACTTCGCCCCGAGGGTTCCCACCCGGTTGGCGGCCCCGGCCACCACGATGGCCCGGCGGGCCTCGTAGCCGTCGACCCCGATGCGCGCCACATCGGACGCCGTCATCGCGCCCTGCTTGAAGAGCTTCGACTTTTCCAGGTCCGCGGTGGCCGCGACCTCGCTGGCGGTCGGGCCGGGGCACAGGGCCGTCACGGTCACCCCGTGGGGCTTCGCCTCCTCGTGCAGCGCCTCGGACAGGGACAGGACGAAGGCCTTGGTGGCGTAATAGACCGCCATGGAGGGCCCGGCCTGGAACGCCGCCGTCGAGGCCACGTTGAGGATGCCTCCGCGCCTGCGCTCGATCATCCCGGGCAGCATCAGGCGGGACAGGGCCGTGAGCGCCGTCACGTTGAGGTCGATCATGGCGATCTGCCGCTCGTGCGGCAGGGTGGCGAAGCCTCCCCTGAGGCCGAAGCCCGCATTGTTCACGAGGGTGTGGACGGTAATCCCTGCGTCCCGGAGCATCTCGGCCAGGTCTCCGGGCGCCTCCCTGTCCTCCAGGTCGAGGGCCACGACCTCAACCTCGATGCGGTGCCCGCCCCGCAGCTCCTCCGCCAGGGCCTCCAGCCTCTCGTGCCGCCGGGCGGTGAGGACCAGGGGATACCCGCGGGCGGCGAAGACCCGCGCCAGCTCGGCCCCGATCCCGCTCGAGGCCCCGGTGATCACAGTCCAGCGCGGCTCCTCGGCCATGGCTTCTCCTTCAGGCTTCGATCCTGCCCGTTCCCGTCAGATCATGCCGCAGGGGCATTGTCCCGCGAAATCATGGCTCAGGCCTTTGAATTTGCTCAAGGCCCGTGTAAGAGCCTCTCTCAACCTTCAATCCGATCACAGACCGGCTGCGCTTGAAGCGCCGCATCTTGCGGCCGCGCGGCTGGGCACGCCTGGGTGGCCCAATGCCGAAGCGGACAGACATCTCCTCCATTCTCATCATCGGCGCCGGGCCGATCATCATCGGCCAGGCCGTGGAGTTCGATTATTCGGGCACCCAGGCCGTGAAGGCCCTGAAGGAGGAAGGCTACCGCATCATCCTGGTGAACTCGAACCCCGCGACGATCATGACCGATCCCGATCTCGCGCACGCCACCTATGTGGAGCCGATCACCCCCGAGATCGTCGCCAAGATCATCGAGAAGGAGCGCCCCGACGCGTTGCTGCCCACCATGGGCGGCCAGACGGCCCTGAACTGCGCCCTCTCCCTCAAGAAGATGGGCGTGCTCGAGAAGTTCGACGTGGAGATGATCGGCGCGACCGCCGAGGCCATCGACAAGGCCGAGGACCGCCAGCTCTTCCGCGAGGCCATGACCAAGATCGGCCTCGACACCCCGAAATCCCGCCTCGCCAACGCCTCGGCCCTCAAGAAGGCCGACCGGGAGGCCTATCTGGCCGAGCTTGCCCGTCTCGACGCCCTGGACCTGCACCCCGGCGACAAGAAGCGGGTGATCGCCAGCTACAAGCTGAAATGGGACGCGGGCGAGAACGACCGGCGCAAGCGCTACCAGGAGCACGCCCTGGGCGAGGCCCTGCTGGCGCTCGCCGAGGTGGGCCTGCCCGCCATCATCCGGCCGTCCTTCACCATGGGCGGCACAGGCGGCGGCATCGCCTACAACCGCGAGGAGTTCCTCAGCATCGTGGAGGGCGGCCTGGACGCCTCCCCCACCAACGAGGTGCTGATCGAGGAGAGCGTGCTCGGCTGGAAGGAATACGAGATGGAGGTCGTCCGCGACCGGGCGGACAACTGCATCATCGTGTGCTCCATCGAGAACTTCGACCCGATGGGCGTGCATACGGGCGATTCCATCACCGTCGCACCGGCGCTCACCCTCACAGACAAGGAATACCAGATCATGCGCGACGCCTCGCTTGCGGTGCTGCGCGAGATCGGCGTGGAGACGGGCGGGTCCAACGTGCAATTCGCGGTCAACCCGCGCGACGGGCGCATGCTGGTGATCGAGATGAACCCGC
>DATHAU010000398.1:0-2805 GCA_035296545.1 Microvirga sp. | reverse complement strand
TTCGCCAACAGCCTCGTGGCCTTCGCGCCGGGCGGCCTGGAGGCCATGACCGTGCTCGCCCTGGTCCAGGGCCTCGACCCCCTTTATGTGGGCATCCACCACCTGGTCCGCTTCCTGGGAATCGGCCTTGGCCTGCCCGTGGTGGTGGCGTTGCTGCAGCGGGAGAGGCCTTAGAGCGTCGGACGCTCTGAGCCTTGTTCCTTGTGCCGGATCGTGTCCCCGCAAAACCGGGGCCAGGTTTGCGCCTGATTCTCTAGGGCTTGCCGGTCCGCAGCCGCTCGACGGCTTCCATGCGCGGCTTGGCGGTCTCCCACAGGCGCTTGGTCACCGCCGCGATGAGGGCCTCCACCAGCAGCAGCAGGCCGGCCGAGGAATCCCAGTTCGACGGGGCGGCGATGTGGGCCGGCAGCACGTGGCGGGCGACGCGGGCGATGGGGGAGAGCCACGGATCCGTCAGGAGAACCACCGTCGCGCCCTGTTTCGCCGCCGTCTCCGACAGGGCGATCACGTCCTCCTGATAGCGGCGGATGTCGCAGGCGACGATCACGTCCTTCTTGCCGATCTCGATCATCCGGTCGCGCCAGAGGGCAGGCTGGCCCTCAATGTAGTCCACGTTGTTGCGCACGATGCGGAAGTGGCTCTCCGCGTAGCGCGCGACGGCCCCCGTGAAGCGCCCGCCGGTGAAGTGGATGTGGCGGCGCTGATCGCCCAGGAGGGCCACCACCGCCTCGAACTCGGCCGGAGCGATGTTCTCCACCGTGGCCCGCAGGTTGCCGATCACCGCTTCCGCGAAGGAGGCCAGCGCCGGCGCGCCCTGTCCCCGGTCGGACGGGCCTGCCTTGGCCAGCGGCGACAGGAGCTGGGCCTCCAGCTCCTCCCGCAGGTGCCTCTGGAAGTCCGGAAAGCCGTTAAAGCCCAGCCGCGTCACGAAACGCAGCGCGGACGGAGCGGAAATGCCCGCCCGGGCGGCGAATTCCGCCACCGTGTCGAGGCCGGCGAAGGGATAATGGCTCAGGAGCAGGTGCGCGGCGCGCTTCTCGCTCGGCGTGAAGGAATCCATCTCGTGGCGGATGCGCTCGGCGAGGCTGGCGGGATCGGGAGCGGGCAGGCTCTTGGCGTCATGCATGTTGGATTGTTTCAAACCCCTCCTTGACGGCACATGAAAGCTGTATCAGAAATTCCAGAACGACAAAAAACAAAAAGAAACGTATCAAGCGTTCAAACGGGACATCAAGCCTGCTCCCGCAGGCCAATGGAGGGCTGCATGACGCATGCGAGCCGGATGGCGACCGGTGTCGAACCTGCCCCCCAGGGGGCGGAGCCGGTGGCCCTTGTGGAGAATCCCGAGGGGCGCTCGCCCGTCCTTCTCATCTGCGAGCACGCGTCCAACCATCTTCCGGCCCGTTACGGCGCCCTGGGCCTTGGTCCCGGGGAGCTGGAGAGCCACATCGCCTGGGATCCGGGAGCCCTCGGGGTTGCAAGGGCCCTGTTCCGCCTTCTCGATGCGCCGCTGATCCACGCGACGGTGTCGCGCCTCGTCCTCGACCTCAACCGGGAACCGACCGCGCCGGATTCCATCTGGACCCTGAGCGAGCGCACCGTCATCCCGGCAAACCAGAACCTCGATCCGGAGGAACGCGCCTATCGGGTCCGGGAGGTCTATCATGCCTTCCACGGGGCCGTGGACCGCTTCATCGAGCCCCGTGTCGAGGCAGGACGGACAAGGGCCGTGGTCTCCATCCATTCCTTCACGCCGGTCTACCGGGACGTTCCGCGGCCCTGGCAGATCGGCCTCATCTTCGACCGGGACGAGCGCCTGGCCCGGGGCGTCGAGGCCGGGCTCGCGGGCGATCCGTCCCTGATCGTCGGCATCAACGAACCCTATTCTCCGGCGGACCGGGTGTTCCACACCCTCGAGCGTCACGCCGAGCGACGCGGCCTCGCGCCGCTGATGATCGAAATCCGCAACGACCTGATCCGCACGGAAGAGGGACAGGCGTCGTGGGCCCACCGTCTCGCGCCGCTTTTGAGGGAGGGGGCGCGGACGCTCTGATGACGGGCATGGCGCAAGGGGCGCCCTGACCCGAAGCATAGACCATTCTTGGAGGAAGATTCATGTCGGTCGGACAAGGAAGTTCCGGGGCTCATGCCCCGCCAGCCGGAGCGCAGAATGCGGCCGGCATCACCTACACCACGGTGGACGAGAGCTATTTCGAGGCGCGCCGCCTCAAGCGCCACGCCCGGGTGTGGTCGCTGTGGGCGCTGGGCGTCGGCGCGGTGATCTCGGGCCATTACTCGGGCTGGAACCTGGGCCTTGCCAACGGTTTCGGGGCCATGTTCTTCGCCACGATCATCATCGCCATCATGTATCTGGGCCTCACCTTCTCGCTCGCCGAGATGTCGCCCGCGCTGCCGCATACGGGCGGGGCCTATTCGTTCGCCCGCACCTCCATGGGACCCTGGGCCGGCTACATCACCGGCATCGCCGAGAACATCGAGTTCGTGCTGACGCCGGCCGTGATCGTGTTCTTCATCAGTTCGTACCTGGGGACGATCTTCGAGACATCGCCGGCCTTCCAGCCCGTCTACTGGGTGCTGTTCTACGCCCTCTTCGTCGGATTGAACATCATTGGCGTCGAGCTCTCGTTCAGGGTCACCGTGACAGTCACGCTGATGGCCCTGGCGGTTCTCGCCGCCTTCTACCTGTCGGTCCTGTTCTCCGGGCAATTCGATTTCTCCCGCTGGGCGCTCAATATGGGGCCGGATGGCGCGGAACTGCCGAACGGCAACGGACCCTTCCTCCCG
>DATHAU010000397.1:0-3059 GCA_035296545.1 Microvirga sp. | reverse complement strand
TGGGAGGAATGGCGGGACCGTCTGCGCTTCCTTCTGCCTCGTCAGCGGTTATGGATCCCGGGCTCCGCTGCGCGGCCCCGGGATGACACGCGAGCCTCTTCCCTCCCCCTTGTGGGGAGGGCCAGGGTGGGGGTGTGAGCGATAGCCTATCAGGGTCCGGCCCAAACACCCCACCACCAACTCCTCCCGTATGAGGGAGGAGAGTCAGGTCAGCGCCAACTTGCGCCAGACAAAACCCATCTCAGGCAAGCCTGAGACGCGGATCGGGAGCAAACTTCACATCGCGCTTCGCATCGGCGGCCCCCGCCGCCATTTCACACCGATCGCGCCCGGTGCGACGCCGGACCCCTCCAGACACCTGCGGGGACGGCCCGGCAGCACAGGCCGGTTGCCTTCCTCGTTGACGATGAGGGCGCGGGAGGGCACAGAACAGGGGCTCATGTCAGCTCCCTTGCGTCCCCATTTTTCGCTCCCGGGCCTCGCGCACGGCGCCCGCGCTGCGACGCCCCTCTTCCCGGGCTTCGTCGTGTTCGCCATGGCCTTCGGCGCGGCGGCGGCCCAGAAGGGGTTGTCCCTCGGCGAGGCGCTGGCCATGACCGCCTTCGTGTATGCGGGCGCGGCGCAGATGGTGGGGCTCGAGATCTGGCAGGAGGTCTGGTCGCCCGGCACGCTGCTCACCGTCGTGACCGTCACGGCCGTGATCAATGCGCGCCTGGTCCTGCTGGGGGCAACCCTCCAGCCCTGGCTCAGGAACGAGCCCCTCGCCCGAACGGCGCTCAACCTCTTTCTCGTCACCGATGCGGGCTGGATCGTGGCCACCCGGTACCACAACGAGGGCGGGCGCGACGTCGGGGTGCTCCTGGGCACGGGCCTCGCCCTGTGGCTCGTCTGGTTCCTGGCGACGCTCGCCGGCTTCTTCGCCGGGGCCCTCGTGCCGGAGCCGAAGCGCTTCGGCCTCGATCTCGTCATGCCGATCTACTTCGCCGCCATGCTGGTGCCCCTCTGGAAGGGGGCCCGCCCCGCCCTGCCCTGGCTGGCGGCGGGAATGGTCGCCCTGACGGTGCACGCCCTCGCGCCCGGCTACGTGTTCATCATTGCCGGGGCCCTCGCCGGGGTCGCGGCCGCCATGGTGATGGAATGAACGCCCTCGTCGCGGGTCCCTGGGGCTCGGCGCTCGTCATCGCGTCCATGGCTCTGGCCACCTATCTCTGCCGCATCGCCGGGGTGGCGATCATGAGCCGGGTGCGGATCACGCCGCGCATCGAGCGGGGCCTGCGGGCCCTGCCCGGCTCCATCATCATGGCGACGATCCTGCCGGTGGCCCTCGACAACGGGCCGCCTGCGATCCTGGCGCTGGCGGCCACCATGGCCGCCATGGCGGCGACGCGAAACGAGCTGGCGGGCCTCCTGACGGGCCTAGGCGCCCTCGCGGTCGTCCGGGCTTTTGCCTGAGCCCGGCTTGAGCCGCAGGCGGATGCGGTACATCAGGCCGTCGCGAACGTTGCGGTAGGCGTCGAGCATCTGCTCGCGGGAGCCCTGGGTGATCGCCGGATCGGGGGTCGGCCAGTATTCCACCTCGGCCGCAAGGGTCCGGGTCAGCTCCAGGGCCGCGTGATGGGCCTCGGGCGAGAGCGACACGATGAGGTCGAAGTTGAGCCCCTCCCATTCCTCCAGCTCCTCCAGGGTCCTGGGCTTGTGCTTCGAGCCGTCGATGCCGATCTCCGCCAGGGTCGAGGCCGCAAAGCCGCTCGGCTCGCCCTTGCGGACGCCCGCGGACTGCACGTAGATCGACTTGCCGAAGTAATGCCGGGCGATGGCCTCCGCCATGGGGGAGCGCACGGAGTTCATGGCGCAGACGAACAGAACCGAGTGGATCCGTTTCTGGCGCGCCTCGTCCAAGGTCAGCCCCGCCAGTGAAGGGCGAAGATGAGGGTGAAGATCCGGCGAGCCGTTCCGAAATCGAAGATCAGCTTGCCGTCGAGGCGCTTCATCAGCAGTTCGGCCGCCTCGTTGTGCAGGCCCCTGCGCCCCATGTCGATGGCCTCGATCTGCGCGGGCGAGGCCGAGCGGATGGCCTGGTAATAGCTGTCGCAGATCATCTCGTAGTCCCGGATGGCCTTGCGGAAGGGGGTGAGCGACAGGTGGTGGGACACGAGGTGCCCGCCGTCCTGGGCGCTCACCTCGAAGCAGAGCTTCTTGTCGAGAAGGGAGATGCGCAGGGCATAAGGACCGCCGTCGTAGCCCGGCAGCGCGAAGGTGTTCTCCTCGAGGATGTCGTAGACGGCGATGGCCCGCTCGTGCTCCTGGTCCGGGTTGCCCCGGCCGATGGACGCCTCGTCGAGCGTGACGGCGACCAGCCGGCCCCGCTCCTTGCCCTCGCTCGCCATTCCCCCTCCGCTCGCCTCTAAAGGTTCAGGCGGATCGCCACCGACCGCGCGTGACCTTCCAACCCCTCCGACCGCCCGAGGGCGATGGCGGCGGGGCCGAGCGCCCGCAGGGCGCCCGCGTCGCATTTCAGGATCGAGCTTCGCTTCATGAAGTCAAGCACGCCGAGGCCCGAGGAGAAGCGGGCCGAGCGGGCGGTGGGCAGCACATGGTTCGGGCCGCCCACATAGTCGCCGATGGCCTCCGGGGTATGGCTGCCGAGGAAGATCGAGCCCGCGTTGCGGATTTTCACGGCCAGCGCCTCCGCATCCTCGGTCTCGATTTCGAGATGCTCCGGGGCCAGGCGGTCCACCAGGGGAACGGCGTCGTCCAGGCGCTCCACCAGGATGATCGCCCCGTAATCCCGCCAGCTCGCCCGGGCGATCTCGGCCTTGGGCAGGGTTTCGAGCTGGCGCGCCACCGCCTTCTCCACCGCATCGCCGAGAGGGGCGCTATCGGTGATCAGGATCGCCTGCGCGGCCGGATCGTGCTCGGCCTGGGCCAGGAGGTCGGCGGCGATCCAGTCCGGGTTGCCGTGGCGGTCGGCCAGGACCAGCACCTCGGAGGGGCCGGCGATCATGTCGATGCCCACCTGCCCGAAAACCCGGCGCTTGGCGGCCGCCACATAGGCGTTG
>DATHAU010000396.1:0-7336 GCA_035296545.1 Microvirga sp. | reverse complement strand
CCCCCCGGCCCGCTCGACCCGCTGCTCGATCGCCCCGAACACCGAGTGCCCGGCCCGGTCCTTCATCTCGATGCGGATCGTGTCGCCGAAGTGCATGAAGGGCGTGCGGGCCTCGCCGGTGAGGATCGTCTCCACCGTGCGCTGCTCCGCGATGCAGGAATAGCCCAGCCCTCCCTCGGCGATGGGCCTGCCCGGGCCGCCGCCCTCATCCTTGTTGGACACGGTGCCGGAGCCGATGATGGTTCCGGCGCCCAGGGACCGGGTCTTGGCCGCATGGGCGATGAGGGTCGGGAAATCGAAGGTCATGTCCGCGCCCGCGTTGGGCTTGCCGAAGGGCGCTCCGTTGAGGCTGGACAGCAGGGGCAGGTGGAGCCTGCCCCCGTCCCAGGCTTCCCCCAGCTCGTCGGGGGTGACGGCGGCGGGCGACAGGGCCGAGGAGGGCTTGGCGTGGAAGAAGCCGAAGCCCTTGGCCAGCTCCGCGGGAATCAGGTTGCGCAGGGAGAGGTCGTTGACCAGAACCACGAGGCGGATGGCGGCGGCCGCCTCCTCCCGGGTCGCCCCCATGGGCACGTCGCCGGTGATCACGGCGACCTCGGCCTCGAAGTCGATCCCGTGCGCCTCGTCCAGGGCCGGGATCGGATTGCGGGGCCCGAGAAACGAATCGGAGCCGCCCTGGTACATGAGCGGGTCGGTCCAGAAGGAGGCCGGCATCTCGGCCCCGCGGGCCCTTCGCACCAGCTCCACATGGTTCACATAGGCCGAGCCGTCCGCCCATTGGTAGGCCCGGGGCAGGGGGGAGGCGCAGTCGTGCTCGTGAAAGCGGAAGGACGGGACGGAGCCGAGCTCCAGCTGCGCCGAGAGATCCTGGAGGCGCGGCGCGACCCTGTCCCAGTCGTCCAGGGCCCCCTGGAGGGTGGGAACGATGAAAAACGCGTCCGTCGCCCGGGTCAGGTCCCGCGAGACCACCACGAGCCGGCCGTCACGGCCTTGATTGAGGGAAGAAAGCTTCATGGCCACCCGTCGCGTTGTTGTGGTTCATGCTCCCACAGAATTCGTGCATGATCTTGTCGCTAGACCATTTCCAGTTCAGCGGATCATAGGCTAGCTTGCAATGAAATAATTGACAGGGAAGCGCCCATGACCACGATGAAAAGAAGAAACTTCCTGCAGGGAGCGGGGCTTGCGGCGGCCGCCGGCACGGTGGCCTCGCCGGCGATCGCACAAGCCATGCCGGAGATCCGCTGGCGGCTCACATCGAGCTTCCCCAAGTCCCTCGACACCATCTTCGGCACCGCCCAGACCTTCGCCAGGTACATGGCCGAGGCCACGGACAACAAGTTCCAGATCCAGATCTTCGCCCCCGGCGAGATCGTGGGCGGCCTCCAGGCCCTGGACGCGGTGCAGTCCGGGGCGGTGGAATGCGCCCATACCCCGGTCTATTTCTATGCCGGCAAGGAGCCGGCGCTGGGGCTCGGCACCGGCGTGCCCTTCAGCCTGAACGCCCGTCAGCACCATTCCTGGTGGCATTTCGGAGGCGGCAGGGAGCTGATCAACGAGGTGCTGGGGCGGTTCAACGCCACGTCGCTGGCCTGCGGCAATTCCGGAACCCAGATGGGCGGCTTCTTCCGCAAGGAGATCAATTCGGTCGAGGACCTGAACGGCCTCAAGTTCCGCATCGGCGGGTTGGGCGGGCAGGTGCTCGCCAAGCTCGGGGTGGTCCCGCAGCAGATCGCCCCCAGCGACATCTACCCGGCCCTGGAGCGCGGCACCCTCGACGCGGCCGAGTTCGTGGGCCCCTATGACGACGAGAAGCTGGGCTTCCTGAAGGTGGCCAAGTACTACTACGCCCCCGGCTGGTGGGAAGGCGGCGCCATGCTGCATCTCGTGATCAACCAGCAGAAGTGGAGCGAGCTGCCGAAGCACTATCAGGCCATCATGTTCCACGCGGCCGAGGCGGCCAACAACTGGATGCTGGGGAAATACGACGCGGTGAACGGCCAGGCCCTGCGGCGCATGATCGGCGCAGGCGCGGAACTGCGCACCTTCTCTCCGGCAATCATGGAAGCATCCTTGAAGGCGGCGAACGAACTCTACGGCGAACTCTCCGCCAAGAGCCCGGACTTCAAGAAGGGCTACGATTCCATGGTGGCCTACCGCAACGACGTGCTGCCCTGGTGGCAGCTCAACGAATACGCCTTCGACACCTTCATGATCCGCACCCGCGGCCGGTCGTGACGGCGGGAGGCCTCAGGGCGAGAGGGGCGGGATTTCCAACGGCGCTCCTCCTCTCTTGCGCGCTCGGCGGCGGGATGCTTCCCGCCGCCGGGGCCCTGGCGCAGGACCCTGTCATTCCCGACGTGACCTATCCGGGCCTGCCGAAACGGGCCTCCTCGGCGGAGGGCTTCGTGCCCCGCGGATGGGTGCTGGAAGCGCAGGCTTCGGGCGACCTCAACCGGGACGGCGTTCCCGATCTGGCGCTGGTTCTTCGCCAGAACGAGCGCAAGAACATCGTCGCGAATCCGGGCCTCGGCGAGAACCCCTTCGATACGAACCCGCGCATCCTGGCGGTGGCGTTCCGCAACGGGGCGGCGGGCGATTTCGTTCTGCAGCTTGAAAACCACAGGCTGATTCCCCGCCGCACGGACCCGGTGATGGCCGATCCCTTCGAGAACGGCCTGACGATCGATCGCGGCAATTTGCGGGTGAACCTGAATCTCTGGCTCAGCGCGGGCGGCTGGGACATGTCGGGAATGACCCACACGCTCCAGTACAGGAACGGGCGCTTCGAACTGATCGGCTACGACCGCAGCACGACCGACCGCAGAAGCCTCGACACCACGGATGTCAGCGTCAATTACCTCACCGGCAAGATGAAGATCTCGACGGGAAACAGCAACAGCGACAAGCCCGCGAAGGCCACCTGGAAGACCTTGCCGCGCCGCGCGCCGCTTGCCGTCGACGAGATCGGAGACGGCCTGGAATTCGAGCCCGGGCCGTAGTCCGTTCGGCGGCTGCCGCGCCTTACTTCGGCTCGCGCCGGTTCGGATCGAAGTGCTTCTTCAGGTCCCGCCAGCAGTCGATGTAGCTCTCCTGCAGGGTCGGCAGCTCGGCGGCGTATTTCGTCACCCGCTGCGGAAAGCGCGTCTCGAACATGAACGCCATGGTGCCGGTGAGCTTGACCGGCTTCAATTCCCCGTTGCTCGCATGTTCGAAGGCCGTCGCGTCGGGACCATGCGGCAGCATCTGGTTGTGCAGGGACATGCCGCCGGGCACGAAGCCCTCGGGCTTGGCGTCGTAGACGCCGTAGATCAGGCCCATGAACTCGGACATGAGGTTGCGGTGGTACCAGGGCGGGCGGAAGGTGTTCTCCGCCACCATCCAGCGCTCCGGGAAGATCACGAAATCCACGTTGGCGCTGCCCGGCGTCTCGGAGGGGGCGGTCAGCACCGTGAAGATCGACGGGTCCGGGTGATCGAACATGATCGAGCCCACCGGCGAGAAGTGGCGCAGGTCGTATTTGTACGGCGCGTAGTTGCCGTGCCACGCCACCACGTCGAGGGGCGACTGGCCGATCTCGGTCCGGTAGAGCTCGCCGCCCCATTTGACGAACAGGAACGAAGGCTCCTCCTTGTCCTCATAGGCCGCCACGGGAGTGAGGAAATCGCGCGGGTTGGCCAGGCAGTTGGCGCCGATGGGCCCGCGGTCGGGCAGGGTGAAGGAGCCGCCGTAATTCTCGCACACATAGGCGCGGGCGGCCCCGTCGATGAGCTCCACCTTGAAGATCACGCCGCGGGGAATGACGCAGATCTCCCCCGGCTCGATCTCGATCACCCCGAACTCGGTGAGGAAGCGCAGGCGGCCCTGCTGGGCCACCACGAGATATTCCCCGTCCGCATTGAAGAAGTACTCGTTCTCCATGGAGCGGGTGAGGAGGAGAACATGGGCCGCCATGCCCACCTGGGTGTCGGAATCCCCCGCCGTCGCGATGGTGCGAAGGCCCGTCACGAAGGTGAGGTCCTCGTCGGGCAGGGGGACAGGATCCCAGCGCAATTGGCCCAGGGGCAGATCGCTCTCGTCCCGCGCCGCCGGGGCCGTGCGCATGAAGCCCTTGTCTACCCTGACATAGCGGCCCGAGTGCTTCACGCTCGGGCGGATGCGATAGAGCCAGGAGCGCTGGTTGGTGGCCTGCGGGGCGGTGAAGGGGGAGCCGGAGAGCTGCTCGGCATAGAGGCCGTAATTGAGCTTCTGCGGCGAGTTGCGCCCGATGGGCAGCGCGCCTTCGAGAGCCTCCGTCTCGAAGGAATTGCCGAAGCCCGACATGTAGCCGGGCACGAGGGCGCTGGTGCGGGGCTGAGGGGGCTGAAAGCCTGAGACGTTCTGCACGTTCATGAGCGGTCTCCCTGGAGGAGCCGCTGCGGCTGCCCTGGAGGCATTGACCGGACGGCTCGACACTCTAGTTGCCAATGCAACGAATTCGCGCTATTAGTTGCACGAGCAACGGTTTTTGTCAACGATGGCAGCACGATCCGCAGCGAGGAAGGAACGTCCCGGGCCGCAGGTGGTGCTCGAGCGCTTCCTGCCGTATCGGCTCAACGTCCTGGCGAGCCTCACCTCCAATGCCCTGGCGCAGATCTATGCCGAGCGCTTCGGCCTTTCGATCCCCGCCTGGCGGGTGGTGGCCACCCTCGGACAATATGAATTTCGCACGGCGCGGGACATCGCCGCCCACGGGGTCATGCACAAATCGACCGTGTCCCGGGCCGTTTCGGCCCTGGAGCAGCGCGGCCTGATCGTCCGCCGCCCCAACCAGGACGACCGGCGCGAGGAACTGCTGGCGCTCACCCCGGAGGGCCGCGACATCTACGAGGCCCTGGCGCCTCAGGCCCTGGCCTTCGAGGAGCGCTTCGTCTCGGTGCTGACCGCCGAAGAGCAGCACATGCTCGTCTCCCTCATCGACAGGCTCAGCGGCCATGCCCGGTCCATGGCGCCCGAAGGCGAAGGGGAGGGCGAGGGGTGAGGCTCTACACCTATTTCCGCTCCTCCGCGGCCTACCGCGTCAGGATCGCCCTCAACCTGAAGGGCGTGGCCTATGAGGCCGTGCCGGTGAACCTGCTCAAGGGCGAGCAGCGCCAGGAGGGCTACAGGGCGGTCAATCCGCAGCAGCGGGTGCCCTCCCTCGACACCGGCGGCGCGACCCTCATCCAGTCCCCGGCGATCCTGGAATATCTCGACGAGGCCTATCCGGAACCGCCCCTGCTGCCCGCGGGCGCAGCCAACCGGGCCAGGGTCAGGGCGGTCGCCAGCCTGATCGCCTGCGACATCCACCCGCTCAACAATTCCGGCGTTCTGGCCTACCTCAAGACCAGATTGGGGCACGACCAGGCGGCTGCCGATGAATGGTATGCCCATTGGGTTCGCGAGGGCTTCGACGCGGTCGAGGCCCTGATCGAACCGGGTCCCTACGCCTTCGGCTCCCGCGTCACCCTGGCGGACGTCTATCTCGTGCCGCAGGTCTTCAACGCCCGGCGCTTCAACGTTCCCCTCGACGCTTATCCGAAGATCGCGGCGGTCGATGAGGCCTGCGCCGCCCTCACGGCCTTTCAGGATGCCGCTCCGGCCAACCAGCCGGACGCGGCCTGACCAACATCAACGCATGCGCCCCTGGGGCGCATGCGTTGTCCATCGAGAAGACGGCCCCCACGGGCCGAACGCATGACAGGAGGAATAACCAATGGGACCGTTCCCGCACGACGCGCCGCCGCCCGCCATCTCCGAGAACAATCCCATGGGCACGGACGGCTTCGAGTTCGTCGAGTTCTGCCATCCGGACCCGCAGCAGCTGGACAAGCTGTTCAAGACCATGGGGCTGAGCGCTGTCGCCCGCCACCGTTCCAAGAATGTCACCCTCTACCGGCAAGGGGACATCAACTTCATCGTGAACGCGCAGCCCGGCTCCTTCGCGGAGCGGTTCGCCAGCCAGCATGGCCCCTCCGCGCCCGCGATGGCGTTTCGGGTGGTGGATGCGAAACACGCCTATGAGCGCGCCCTCGCGCTCGGCGCCAAGCCGGCCCAGACCGAGGTCGGCCCCAACGAGCTCGAAATTCCGGCCATCGAAGGCATCGGCGGCCTGCAGATCTATTTCGTCGACCGCTATGGCGCGAAGGGCTCCATCTACGACGTGGACTTCGAGTGGCTGGGGGAGCCCGATCCCAAGCCCCGCGGCGTCGGCCTCCATTACATCGATCACCTGACCCACAACGTGTTCCGCGGACGCATGAACGAATGGGCCGGGTTCTACGAGCGCCTCTTCAACTTCCGCCAGATCCGGTATTTCGATATCGAGGGGAAGATGACGGGCCTGCATTCCCGCGCCATGACGAGCCCGGACGGGAAGATCCGCATCCCCATCAACGAGGATGCGGGCGAGACCGGCCAGATCGAGGAATACCTGCAGGAGTACAAGGGCGAGGGCATCCAGCACGTGGCCCTGGGCTCCCTGGACCTCTACGAATCCATCGAAAGCCTCATTGATGCGGGGCTCGAGTTCATGCCGGCCCCCAACGAGATCTATTACTCGCGCATCGACAAGCGCCTGCCCCGCCACGAGGAGCCCCTCGACCGGCTGCGCAGGAACGGCATCCTCATCGACGGCGAGGGGGTGGTCGAAGGCGGGTTCACGAAGGTTCTGCTGCAGCGCTTCGGCAAGACGGCCATTGGCCCGATCTTCTTCGAGTTCATCCAGCGCAAGGGCGACGACGGCTTCGGCGAGGGCAACTTCAAGGCTCTCTTCGAGTCCATCGAGGAGGACCAGATCCGCCGGGGCGTCCTGAACCCGAAGGTGGCCTGAAGAATCCCTTCTGGCAGGGTTGGGAGCCCGCCGAGCCCCAGGTCAGACCCTTCCTGGCAGCGATTCGACAGGGGCGGGATCGTCCCGCCCCTGTCTTTTGAACCGGCGGGATTCGGCGCAAAGCCAAGGCGGGGTTATTCACAGGAGGTCCGCGCATTGTCGGGACCCGGCCCCGCGCCACAGGCCTGGAGGAGAGCCGGGCTCGATCGCTCAACCCCTTCTATATTAAGGGTTTGTTAGGTTTTCAGCCCAAGGTTTTAACGGAGGGTAAATGGCCCCCGGACGAAACGTTGCCTTTGTGCAACATGCCCTCGAAAAGCCCCCTCGATTGCCCATTTTGTGCCTTCATTCGGTTGCTTGACCGGCCGCGCTGGCTAATGTGGCTCCTGCGACGGGGGCACCCCAGTCGTGATTTGGTGAGTCGCAGCCAGGAAGGCGGGCTACCAGGTACCAGGGGAAATGGGACGTGTTTTTGAGCTTCAACGAAGC
>DATHAU010000395.1:0-2041 GCA_035296545.1 Microvirga sp. | reverse complement strand
AATGACGAGCCCGCCGGACGGGCGGGACCTCTATCGCGCAAGCTGGCTCGCCAGCTCCCTCGGCAGGCTCGATCCGGCCCTGCGCGAAACGGTGATCCTGGTCGCCGGCGAGGAACTGACCCATGCGGAAGCCGCTGCCGTGCTGGGCATTGCCGAGAACACCGTGTCGTGGCGCCTGCATGAAGCGCGCAAGCGCCTCAAGCAGCAAGGCGTGAAGGAGGCTCTCCATGGGCTCTGACAACCATCATCCCTTCGACCTGCCCGATCCTCCCGCCGGGAATGGACGGGAGCAGGCGATCCGAAAGGCCGTTGCCGCTTTCGACGAAAAATACTCGCCGGGCCGCCAAGCTTTTCAGTCCGAGACCCGTCTCAGGAGCAGCACGGAGAATGGCTCCGGGCGGTCTCGCAGGGGAACTTGGATGAAACGTGGACACATGGCCCTGGCTGCCAGCATCGCAGTGCTCGTGATCTCTCCCGTGGTGGTGATGCGCTCCGGCATGCTCGACCGGCGTGGTGAGGGGCAGATCGCCTCTTCCCCACCCGCCCCGGCGGTTTCGCCGGAGGTCCGCGTGGCCGCCGAGCAGCGCCCCGCCGACGGGGGCAGTCAGAAGCCCGTCGATGGAATTGTCGGCTCCCCGCCTGCGACGGCGACGAAGGAGGCGCTGGCGCTTCTGGAGCGCGATAAGCAGGCCCCTGAAGCCCTTGGTCGTTCAGCCGCTTCCCCAGCGCCGCCCGCCTCGGCGCTCTCCCGCCCTGCGCCGATGGCGGCGCCACTGGTCTCCGCACAGCGCGATACGGGCTTCCGCGCCAGGGGAAGCGCGCCAGCGGAGGCCTTTGCGGACACACATAGGAAGACCGAACGACACGGAGCCAATCCGCAGGAGCAGGGACGTGACCGCTTCGACGCGAAGCCGGTAAATGCATTCAAGATCACGCAGCAGGAGCCCGTCTCAACCTTCTCGGTAGACGTGGATACGGCATCCTATTCCTTCATGCGCGCGTCCCTCGCTCAGAACCGGCTGCCCCAGCAGGGCTCGGTGCGTACGGAAGAGCTCGTCAACTACTTCCCCTACGATTACCCGCTGCCCGAGGGGGCGTCGGAGCCTTTCCGCACCACCGCGTCGGTTTTCCCGAGCCCATGGGCGGCAGGGCGCAAGATCGTCCATATCGGCATCAAGGGTTATGCGGTTCAGGCGGCGGAACGGCCCCGCGCCAACATCGTCCTGCTGGTGGATGTGTCCGGGTCCATGGACCAGCCCAACAAGCTCCCGCTGCTGAAGCAGTCGCTGGCCATGCTGGCCTCCAGCCTCGACCCTCGCGACACCGTCGCCATCGTTACCTATGCAGGGAATGCCGGGACCGTGCTGGAGCCTACCCCCGTCTCGAACAAGCGGGCGATCCTGGGCGCCCTGGAGCGGCTCTCCGCCGGCGGCTCCACCGCCGGAGCCAAAGGCATCCGCCAGGCCTATGCGCTGGCCGAGAGGAACTTCGATCCCAAGGGCGTGAACCGGGTGATCCTCGCCACCGACGGGGATTTCAACGTGGGCATCGCCAACCAGGAGGAGCTGAAGAGCTTCATCGCCCGCAAGCGGGAGACCGGGATCTTCCTGTCGGTTCTCGGCTTCGGCATGGGCAATTACAACGATGCCCTGATGCAGACCCTGGCCCAGAACGGCAACGGCGCGGCGGCCTATATCGACACCCTCAACGAGGCCCGGAAGGTTCTGGTGGAGGAGGCGACCTCGTCCATCATCCCCATCGCCAAGGACGTGAAGATCCAGGTCGAGTTCAATCCTGCGACGGTGAGCGAATACCGCCTCATCGGATATGAGACCCGCCTTCTCCAGCGGGAGGATTTCAACAACGACAAGGTCGATGCGGGGGATGTGGGCTCCGGCCACTCGGTGACGGCGCTCTACGAGATCGTCCCGGCTGGCGGTCCTGCGACGATGGACGCCCTGCGCTACGGGCAGCAGGGCCAGGCGCCTTCAGGAACGAGCGGCGAGCTCGCCTTCGTGAAGCTGCGCTACAAGCTGCCGCA
>DATHAU010000394.1:0-8372 GCA_035296545.1 Microvirga sp. | reverse complement strand
CAGGGAGAGGTGAAGGGGGCCTGACCTTCAACCCTTCTCACCCGGCCGCACCACCCTCACCCCTGCCCGCAAGGGGCAAGGGAAACCCATGGCGTCCCGGGGCGAGGCTCACGGCCTCAGGTTCACCCCGAAGGCCTGCTCGATGGCGGGCTTGCCGTCCCGCTCCACCCGGTAGAGCGCGCGATAGAGGCCCGGGCGGAAGCCGCCTGCGGGCTGCTTGACGCCGGCGAACAGCATCCATTGCGCCTTGTCCCGGTCGAGGGGCTGGGCCTTGTTCCGGGCCAGGGGCTTTCCGTCGGGATCGAGCAGGACGAGGATCTGCACGTCGCCGCCCTTGAGGCCGATGGCGCGTACATAGGCGACCAGGGCCGGGGCGCTCGTGGTGGGAACCTCCCGCTCGGCCGCCCCCGATTCCACCGCCTCCATGGTGACCGGCCCCGGCGCGAAGCCCTTGTTCAGGACGGAGCCCGCCTGATAGGCCAGCGTCCGTTGGATCGAGGGCTCCCACAGGGATGTTCCGCCGCCGCAGGATTTCTCCGGCGCGCCGTAGGCGAAGGGGTCGACGGGGGTGTCGTCCTTGCGGATCGTGAAATGGAGATGCGGAAACTCGGTCATGCCGGAGAGGCCGACCTGTCCGATCCTGTCGCCCGCCTTCACCCCATCTCCCGGCTTCACGGCGATGCTGCCCCTGGCCATGTGGCAGTACTGGGTCTGCCAGCCCCGGCCGTGATCCACGACCGCGCCGTTGCCGCATTCCACGTCGGCCACGCTCTCGCGGCCCCGTCCGGAAATGGAGACATCCTCCATCCCGTCGCGGGTTCTCAGCACCCTGCCGTCCGCCGCCGCGACCACATCGACGCCGGCCCTTTGCGCCGCCGTGGTGGGGACCCGGATGTCGGTGCCGTTATGCCCCTCGTAGGTGAGCGTCCCGCACTGGTAATCGCGGGCCACCGGGGAGGGGTCGCGATCCACGTAGTGCTGGATGAAGCAGCTGCGCCCGATCTCGCAGGCCACCGGCAGCCGCAGGGAGATCTCCTGCGCCGCCACGGGCGACGCAGCCAGGGCAAGGGCGAGAAGGCTCGGCAGGTGAGGGCGCATGGCGGCTCCGCAACAAAGATGCAGGACCATAGGCTGCTTCCGGTGGCGAATGAAAGGCGGGGCCGCTGGGCGGTCATAGCTGGATGAGGGGAAGCCACGGCGTTGCGCCTGACGGCGGATCCTCTTCCCTCGCTTCGTTTGCCGGTCCCCCGGACCGGCAAACGAAGCGGTCGCGGGCGTGAGCCCGCCGGGGAAGCTTCCACTCATCCGTGGCGACACCCTTGGCTGTCATCCCCGCGCAGGCGGGGATCCATAACCATGACGCTTCGAGGAAGGGCGGGACCGTCTGCGCTTCATCCTCAACCGCTAGCGGTTACGGATCCCGGGCTCCGCTGCGCGGCCCCGGGATGACACAGCAGGTCAGCACCGACTTGCGCACGAGGACATCCGTTTCAGACAAGCCTGAGACGGACGGGGAGGAGAGCCTGCCGGGCCCCGGTGCCGATCTCCCTCCACCCGTTGGGCCTTCGAGGAGAACCTGGCGCGGGCCCGGCGGCGTTTTCCCTTACGCATAATCCCGGACTGTCCGGCGGCGCATCGGGCCGCTAAGCACATCCCAATCCTGGCGACATCGTTATTCGGCTTGCGGCGATCTCTCCGTTGCAGGTGCTATCCAAGACCGCTACATCGATTCCATGATCCGCGAGCTTGCCAATCCGACCCGCTTCATGAGCCTCAGCGGCAGGATCCTGCCGTGGGTGGCGGGGCTCGCTGCGCTTCTGCTCGCGGTCGGGCTTTATCTGGTCTGGTTCCGGTCGCCCGCCGACTACCAGCAGGGCGAGACCGTGAGGATCATGTACATCCATGTGCCGGCCGCCTGGCTGTCCCTGTTCTTCTACATGATCATGGCGGGCTCCGCCCTGGGCACCCTGGTGTGGCGGCACCCCCTGGCGGACGTGTCCCAGAAGGCGGCCGCTCCCATCGGGGCGGCCTTCACCCTGATCTGCCTCGTCACCGGCTCCCTCTGGGGCAAGCCCATGTGGGGCACCTATTGGCAATGGGATGCGCGGCTCACCTCCATGCTGGTGATGCTGCTGATCTATCTCGGCATCCTGGCCCTGTGGCGCGCCATCGAGGAGCCGAACCGGGCCGCCCGCGCCGTGTCGATCCTCACCCTGGTGGGCGCGGTGAACGTGCCCATCGTGAAGTTCTCCGTGGACTGGTGGAACACCCTGCACCAGCCGGCCTCCGTGTTCCGCCTCGGCGGGCCGACGATCCACTCTTCCATGCTCGTGCCCCTCCTGGTGATGGCCCTTGCGTTCACCCTGGTGGGCGTCGCCCTGCATCTCTCCGGCATCCGCACCGAGATCCTGCGCCGCCGGGTGCGGACGCTGACGATCCTGGAGGCCGAGCGCCTCGACGCACAGGCCGCCTGATGGGGACGCACGCCTTCTTCATCGCCCTTTCCTACGCTCTCACCGCCCTGGTGATCGCCGGGCTCACCCTGCGCGCGGTCATCGACCACCGGATGCAGGCCCGCGCCCTGTCGGAGCTCGAGGCGCGGGGCGTCAGCCGGAGGTCGCGCCGTGGCTGAGGCAACCGCTGCTCCCCGCTCCCGCCTGATCTTCCTCCTGCCCGGCATCCTCTTCCTGATGCTGGCGGGCCTGTTCCTGTTCCAGCTCGTCCAGGGGCGGAACCCGGCCGAGGTGCCCTCGGTTCTCATCAACAGGCCCGCGCCCGCCTTTAGGCTTGCGCCCCTGGAAGGCCTCACGGCCGATGGCAAGCCGGTTCCGGGCTTCTCCAGCGAGGATCTCAAGGGCCGCGTCACGGTCGTGAACGTCTGGGCCTCCTGGTGCGGGCCCTGCCGCCAGGAGCATCCCCTGCTGGTGGATCTCGCGGGGGACCCGTCCGTGCGCCTGGTGGGCATCAACCAGCGGGACAACCCGGACAACGCCCGCCGCTTCCTCGGAGCGCTGGGCAACCCCTATGCCGCCGTGGGGGTGGACCCGAACGGCCGCGCCTCCATCGACTGGGGCGTCTACGGCGTGCCGGAAACCTTCATCGTCGGCCCCGACGGCACCATCCGGCACAAGCACATCGGGCCCCTGACGCCGGAGAACATCTCCGCCTTCAAGGAGCGCCTGCGCCAAATCCCGCGCGCTTGAGCCTGACGATCGCCAGATCCAGCGCCGACAGGAAGGCCGAGCGGTCCCTGGCCGAGAAGGGCCTGGGACCGCCGGTCACGTCGCCTGAGGCGCGCAGGTCCTCCATGAGGTTGCGGGTGGCAAGCGCCATGCCGATGGAGGCCTCCGTGAAGGGCTTTCCGGTCGGGCCGATCACGCTCGCTCCCGCAGTCACGCAGCGGTGGGCCAGGGGGATGTCGGCGGTGATCACCACGGCGCCGCGGCCCGCCCGCTCGGCGATCCAGTCGTCCGCCGCGTCGAAGCCGGAACCCACCACCACCCGTTCGATCAGCGGGTCCCGGGGCACGGCAAGGAAGCTGTTCGACACCACGAAGACCTTCACCCGGTGGCGTTCCGCGACCCGGTAGGTCTCGGCCTTCACCGGACAGGCATCCGCATCAACATAGATCGCGATGGCTTGAGGTGTTTCGGTCATCGGCCATATATCCTGATCTCGGGCCCTCTTCCGCCGACACCCGCCGACAGGTCGGCGGGTTCGAGGTCGCTGCCTTGAAACTTGACGTCTCTCCTGCCTCGTAAACCCGCGTCACGGTAAAAAGAAGCCCTTGGCCCTTCGTCCCCGCATCGCCTCCGCCTGGATCTCGCTGCGCAAGCTGCGCAAGACGCGGGCGCTCAGCGACGCCACGCAAAGGCTCATCCGCGAGGCGGACGTGGCGGCCCTGCGGCGCGCGGGCGTCGCCCGCATCCTGGTGGCGGGCCTGCTGCTCCTGGCGGTGCTGGCGGCAACCGCCGGCCTCTCGATCACCAGCCCCATGGCCAAGCGGCAGATCTGGGCGGCGGAGCTGACCCTGGTCCTGTTCGGGGCCCTGGGCTGGTGCGGGGCCTGGCTCGCCTCGAAGCGCATCGCGGTTGCCAGGCTTCCCGTCATCACGGCGGCGGTGGACGCCCTGCTGATCCTCGGCAACCTCGCCTACAGCCAATGGGGCCTGGGGATTCCCGGCAGCCTCTTCGCGGCCTTTCCCGTGGCCTGGGTGGTGCCCATCACCATGGCGGCGGCGGCGATCCATTACCAGCCCCGGCTCCAGGCCTATGTGGCGGCCGTCTACGTGATCGGCCTGAGCGTCCTGGCCTTCTGGGGCGATACCCTCAGCCCCGACGAGCGCCGGGAGGATCTGTCCGAGATCGCGGGCCTGTTCTCGCCGCAGGCCAACATGGTCCGTCTGGTCATGGTCTTCGCGGCGGCCCTGATCCTGATCCTGGTGGCGCGCCAGGGCCGGACCCTGCTGGAGCGGGCGGTGCGGGAGACCACCCTGCGGGTCAACCTCACCCGCTACCTGCCGCGGGAGCTCGCGCCCATCCTCACCGAGCAGGCCTTCGCTTCCCTGCGCCAGGGCCGGCGCATCCGGGTCACGCTCCTGTTCGTCGATATCCGCGCCTCCACCTTCTTCGGGGAGACCATGGAGCCCGCGCAGCTTGCGGTGTTCATCACGTCCTTCCGCCGCCGCGTCCTGCGCGCGGCCTCCCTGCATGGGGGCGTGATCGACAAGTTCACCGGCGACGGGGCGCTGATCCTGTTCGGCGTGCCGGCCGCGCAGGACACCGACGCCCGCCGGGCGCTCGCCTGCGGCCAGGCCCTGCTCGGCCTCATCGAGCGCTGGAACGTCAAGCGCGGCTTCGATCCTGCGGTGCGGATCGGCATCGGCATCCATACGGGCGACGTGTTCTGCGGCGTGGTGGGGGACGAGGACAGACTCGAATTCACCGTCGTGGGCGAGACCGTCAACATCGCGTCGCGCATCGAGCAGGCCACCAAGGCCGCCGAGTGCAGCATCCTGGCCTCCGAGGAAACGGTCGCAGCCGCCGGCGAGGAAAGCCTGTGGGCCCCCATCGAGCACGAGCCCCTGCCGGGGGTGACCCGGAAGATCGCCCTGATGCGGCCGATTTAAGCTTCTTCCGCCTTCTTGCCCACCTCGTAGCGCAGGAGCAGCGGGGTCTGGGCCAGCGCGAACGCGATGGTGAGCGGCATGATGCCGAAGACCTTGAAGCTCACCCAGAAATCGGTGGTTTGGGTGCGCCAGACGATCTCGTTGAGCACGGCCAGCGCGAAGAAGAACAGGGCCCAGCGCAGGGTCAGCTTGCGCCAGCCCTCCTCGGTGAGCTCGAACATGCTGTCGAGGACGATCTGGAGCAGGGGCTTGCGGAAGTAGAGCCCGCCCAGCAGCACGAGCCCGAACAGGGTGTTGACGATGGTGGGCTTGAGCTTGATGAAGATCTCGTTCTGCAGGAACAGGGTCAGCCCGCCGAACACCACCACCACCACGCCGGACACCAGGGGCATGATCGGCAGCTTGCGCACGAGGGCGTAGTTGATGCCCAGCGCCGCAACGGTCGCCACGATGAAGAGCCCGGTCGCCGCAAAGATCCGCTGGCCCTCCGCCACGCCGAACCGGTCCCCATAGGCGTTGGCGACGAAGAACAGGGCGAGCGGCCCGAGTTCGAGGGCGAGCTTGAGAAGGGGCGGGAGGCGCTTTTCGTCGGTCATGGCGTCTTCCTAGAACATTTTTTGCACGAGCGGACCAGGGTCACGCCTCAAGCCCCGCAATGGCATGGGCGAAATCCCGCGCCGCGAAGGGCTCCAGGTCCTCCACCCCCTCGCCCACGCCGATGAAATGGACCGGCAGGCCGAACCTTGCGGCCAGCGCCACCAGGATGCCGCCCCGCGCGGTGCCGTCGAGCTTGGTCATCACCAGCCCGGTCACGCCGGCGGACTTCTGGAACAGCTCCACCTGGCTGATGGCGTTCTGGCCCACGGTGGCGTCGAGCACCAGGAGGGTGGCGTGCGGCGCGGTCTCGTCGAACTTCTTCATGACGCGCACGATCTTTTCCAGCTCGGCCATGAGGCCGGTCTTGTTCTGGAGGCGGCCCGCCGTGTCCACCAGCAGCACGTCCGTGCCGCTGGCCCTGGCCTCCCGCAGCGCGTCGAAGGCGAGGCCCGCCGCGTCCGCGCCCTGCTCGCGGGCGAGAACCGGCGCGCCGACCCGCTCGCCCCAGATCTTCAGCTGCTCGATGGCCGCCGCCCGGAACGTGTCGCCCGCCGCCAGCATGACCTTGAGGCCCTGGCCCCGGAATTTCTGGCTCAGCTTGCCGATGGTGGTGGTCTTGCCGGCCCCGTTGACGCCCACCATGAGAATGACGAAGGGCTTCTTCGTTCGGTCGATGCTCAAGGCATGGGCCACCGGCTGAAGCGTCTTCTCCACCTCGCCCGCCAGGATGATCCTGACCTCCTGGGGCGAGATCTCCTTGTTGTAGCGGCCCGACGAGATCGCCTCGGTGATCCGCAGGGCGGTGGGCACCCCGAGATCCGCCCGGATCAGCGCGTCCTCCAGCTCCTCCAGGGTCGCCTCGTCGAGCTTGCGCTTGGTGAAGAGGCCGGTGACGCTCTCCGACAGGGACGAGGAGGTCCGGCGCATGCCCTCGGTCAGGCGCTGCCACCAGCCGCGGGCCGCGGCGGGCTTCGGCTCGGGAGCCGGGGAGGCGGTCATTTCCGCGACGGGGGGCTTCGCCTGCGGCTCCTCGGGGCCGGTCTCGGTCACGATGCGCGGAACCGGCTCCTTCGGGTTGCCGCCCTCCGGGTCCACGCCCTCCACGGGCTGAAGATCGGCTCCGGCGAGCTGCGGGGGAGCCTTGCGGTCGTCCGGGGTGTCGGGGGAGGCCGCCGTCACCGTTGAGGGAGCGGCCGCGAGATCGTCCGCTCCCGTGGCGGGCGGCGAGGGCATGGCCTCGGGATGCCCGCCGGCCTGGGGCCGGTCCCCGGCCCCTGGGTGGCCCCCGGCCCCTGGGGTCTGCGGCGCGCTTCCGGGAGCGGCGTCCTTGCGCCCGAAGAGGCGGGACAGGAATCCGGGCTTGTCGGGCTTCGTCTCTGCCATGGTTTCGGGTCGCCTTTTTGAAGATCTGCTGCTTGCTTTCACGCGCCCGCCTCGATAGCCGAGGCGTCATGAATGCGGAAGAGATAGTGTCGAAGGTGCTCTATCGCGATGCCCTGATGCTCGTGATCGACAAACCCGCGGGCCTGCCGGTGCATCCCGGCCCCAAGGGCGGCGAGACCCTGGTCCACCACCTGGACGCCCTTCGCTTCGGCCTCCCCCGCAGGCCGGAAGCGGCGCACCGGCTCGACCGGGACACCTCCGGCTGCCTGGTTCTCGGCCGCCACCCCAGGGCCATCGCCCGCCTCAACGAGCTGTTCCGCAGGAACGAGGTGGACAAGGTCTACTGGGCCGTGGTCGAGGGCGGGCCGGACGGCGACAGGGGCGAGATCGATCTGGCGCTTGCGCCGAAGTCCCCCGACCGGGGCTGGTGGATGAAGGTCGACCCTGGGGGTCAGCCCTCCCTGACCCGCTGGCGGGTGCTGGGGCGCTCCGAAGGCCTCACCCTCCTGGAACTGCGCCCCGTTACCGGCCGCACCCATCAGCTGCGCGTCCATTGCGCCGCCTCCGGCTTTCCGATCCTGGGCGATCCGATCTACGGCGCGGCCCCGCGCTTCCATGGCCCGGGCCTGCACCTCCATGCGCGGGGCGTCACGGTGCCGCTCTACCCGAAGAAGCCGCCGATCACCGTGGAGGCGCCGGTGCCGGAGCATATGCGGGAGCGGGTGGAAGCCTGCGGCGTCACCCGGGGCGGCGCAGCCGATCCGTAAGCGTGAGCCGGATGTCACGCACGTTCCCTCCCCGCAAGGGGCGGGGAAGAGCGCGCCTCGTCCTGCGATGCAGGATCGGCCTCGATCTCCGGCTGGGCGAAGGGGTTCAAGCCGCCAGCAATTCCCTGCCGTTATGCCCGGCGATGGTCACGGGCACGATCTCGCCGGGCGTCACCGGCGAGGCGAAGCGCACCGGCGTAAAACCTTCCGTGCGGCCGAGCCGGCCCGTCTCGACGAGCACGTTGCGCCGCGCCCCCACCTCGCCGCCCAGGTGCTTCAGCAGCGCGGCCTCGCCCTTCTCCCTCAGGCGGCGGGCGCGATCCTTCACCACGTCGCGGGCCACCGGCGGCATGCGCGCGGCGGGGGTGCCGGGGCGGGGCGAGAACGGGAAGACGTGAAGGTGGGTGAGGCCACACTCGTCCACGATGTCGAGGGAGCGGGAGAACATCTTCTCGGTTTCCGTGGGAAAGCCCGCGATGATGTCGGCCCCGAACACC
>DATHAU010000393.1:0-5342 GCA_035296545.1 Microvirga sp. | reverse complement strand
CCGGATCCTGGCCGGCGGCACCGCCTACATGTCGGACGCGGGCATGTGCGGCGACTACGATTCCGTGCTCGGGATGCAGAAGGAGGAGTCGATCCGCCGCTTCCTCCAGAAGACCCCCGGCCCCCGCATGGAGCCGGCGCTGGGAGAGGGCTCCCTCTGCGGCATCGCGGTGGAAACCGACGACCGGACCGGCCTTGCGGTGCGGGCGGCGGCCCTGCGGCTCGGCCCCCATCTCGAGGAAACCTGGCCGCGCTTCTGGGACTGACGATCCGGAGGCTCTGGCCGGTCGCCCTTGGCGTGGAGCGGAGCCATTCCCATCTCTCCTGCCACGGAGAAGATCGGTGGACGCTGAAACCAGGAAGACGCCCTATCGCGAGGTCGGGGCAACGGTCCAGGACGCCCTGGAGCACAAGAGCGCATCGGCGGTCCTGCGGGCCGTCATCGACACCGCCAGGGGCGAATCGATCACCATCGGCGAGATCATCGAGGCCTTCGGCGAGCGCGCCTTCGGCTTCGTGCTGATCCTGTTCTCCCTGCCCAACTGCGTGCCCAACGTCCCCGGCATTGCGGGCCTCGTCGGCACGCCGGTTCTCATCTTCGGCCTTCAGATGATGCTGGGCCACAAGCGCCCCTGGCTGCCGGGCTTCATCCTGCGGCAGACCGTCTCCGTGGCGAAGTTCAAGCGCCTCATCGACATGGCGGAGCCCAGGCTCCAGAAGCTCGAGAGCTACTGCAAGCCCCGGCTGTGCCCGCTCTTCGGGCCCCTGGGCGACCGGGTCATCGGCCTTTTCGCCGTTCTGGTGGCCCTGTCGGTGCTCATCCCCTTCCCGGGCACCAACTTCCCGCCCTCCATCGCCCTGGTCATCGCGTCCATCGCCATCATGGAGGAGGACGGCCACCTGCTCATCGTCGGCTACCTGATCGGCCTGGCGGGTCTGGCCTACACGGCGACCGTGTTGGGAGCCTCCTACCATCTCATGGTGGCGGGGTTCGCCAGCATGAGCGCTTGGCTCGGGTTCTAACAAGGGCTCTTGCCGGAGCAGGATTGCCTTCTGCAACAATGGATCTTTTGCCGCGAGGGAGGCGTTTAAAAAGGGAGGGTTTGGAAGCGGCAGGCAATGAAAAGATTTCTCGATGGCTTGAAGAAATACAGCAGGGAATGCTCTTCTTATCGTATGGTGCTGTATTACTGGTCATTCTTTGCCTCGCTTGGCTTCCTTGCCAGGCTTCCATATAACAGTTTAGTGCTTGGATATGGAGAAGAGCATATCTTACTGAAAGTAATATTGCCCGGGCTGTTCTGGATCTTATGTTTTCTGACATCTGTATTGGTGATTTACTATCATTGGTCAGAGAAACCTCAATAAATTGAGCCTATACGGCGGAGGGGCTTGAACGACATCGGCTGAAAGCTCCATCCAGCGGGTTCGGCGCCACACAGCCGAAGCCAAGCGGACTTGTTGCCGCTACTGGCACAGACCTTCAAAACACGCCCTGGGGGCTTGGCCTCCGGCCCCCTGCCGCCTTATAAGCCTGCCATCGTCAACGCTTGCGGCCTGACGGGCGCTTGGATCCCAAAAGCCGCCCTCGGCCGCATCTTCGGAGGCCCGGATGGCCGGACATTCACAATTCAAGAACATCATGCACCGCAAGGGCAGAGTGGACGCGGTGCGCTCCAAGGTCTTCTCCAAGCTCGCCCGCGAAATCACCGTAGCGGCCAAGATGGGCATGCCCGACCCCAACATGAACCCGCGCCTGCGCGCCGCGATCCTGGCCGCCCGGGCCGAGAACATGCCCAAGGACAACATCCAGCGCGCCATCAACAAGGCGGCGGGCAACGACGGCGAGAACTACGAGGAGATCCGCTACGAGGGCTACGGCCCCGGAGGCGCGGCCGTCATCGTCGAGGCCATGACCGACAACCGCAACCGCACCGCCTCCGACATCCGCTCCTACTTCACCAAGAGCGGCGGCAATCTCGCCGAGACCGGCGCGGTCTCCTTCATGTTCGACCGGGTCGGCCTGGTGGAATTCGCCCCTGAGGCCGCCGACGCGGACGCCATGCTGGAAGCCGCCATCGAGGCGGGCGCCGACGACGTGGTCTCCGGCGAGAACGGCCACGAGGTCTATTGCGACCAGGGCTCCCTCAACGAGGTGACCAAGGCCCTGGAGGACAGGTTCGGCGAGCCCAGGGCCTCCAAGCTGGTCTGGAAGCCCCAGAACCCGGTTCCCGTGGACGACGAGGCCGGCGAGAAGCTCATGCGGCTCATGGAGACCCTGGAGGAGCACGACGACGTGCAGAACGTCTACGGCAACTTCGAGCTCTCCGAGGCCCTGATGCAGAAGATGGCGGATTGATTTTCCCTCTCCCGGAGTGGGAGAGGGTGGCGAACGAATGTGGGCCGGGAGAGGGGGAGCGGGGGCTGAGCACGGCCCCTCTCCCGCAAAGGGGAGAGGGCGATTGAGCCAACCAATTCGAATCCTCGGCCTCGATCCCGGCCTGCGCAACACGGGCTGGGGCGTCATCACCGTGGAGGGGACGAAGCTTTCCTACGTCGCCTGCGGGGTCGTGACCTCGGACGGGGATCTGGAGCTGGCCCTGCGCCTCAAGCAGCTCTACGACCGGCTCACGGACGTCATCCGCACCTGGACCCCCGACGAGGTTTCCGTCGAGGAGACCTTCGTCAACAAGGACGCCCAGGCGACCCTCAAGCTCGGCCAGGCCCGCGCCATGTCGCTGCTGGTCCCGGCTCTCCATGGCCTTCCGGTGGCGGAATACGGCGCCAACCAGGTCAAGAAGAGCGTGGTGGGCGTGGGTCACGCCGATAAGGACCAGGTGCAGGCCATGGTCAGGATCCTGCTGCCCAAGGCGGACTTCAAGAAGGCCGACGCCGCCGACGCGCTCGCCATCGCCATCGCCCACGCCCACCACCGCAAGGCCCGCGCTTTGGCCGCGAGCCTCTAGGGTGCTACAGGACAACCATCATCCGGAGCGGCGCAATCTGATCCGGGACGGAGCAGGGTTGAGCGCGTGTTTCCCTCCCCCTTGTGGGGAGGGCCAGGGTGGGGGTGTGAGCGATAGCCTATGAAGGCTTGGTGCTCACACTCCCGCCTCCATCTCCTCCCCACAAGGGGGAGGAGGGTTTTCGGGAGCGGAGACTGACGTGATCGGCAAACTCAAGGGCGTGGTGGATTCCTACGGCGAGGATTTCGTGATCCTCGACGTGCAGGGGGTCGGCTACGTGGTCCACTGCTCCTCCCGCACCCTCCAGAACCTGCCGCCCACCGGCGAGGCGGCGACCCTGTCCATCGAGACCCATGTGCGCGAGGACATGATCCGCCTCTTCGGCTTCCGCTCGGACGCGGAGCGCGAGTGGTTCCGGCTGCTGCAATCCGTGCAGGGGGTGGGCTCCAAGGTGGCGCTGGGCATCCTGTCCGTGCTCGACCCCGGGGCCCTCGCCACCGCCATCGCCACCGGCGACAAGGCCTCCGTGACCCGCGGGCCCGGGGTCGGCCCCAAGCTCGCCGGGCGCATCGTGGCCGAGCTCAAGGACAAGGCCCCGGCCTTCTCCAGCGTCGATCCCGCCCTCATCCGCCTCACCGGCGCGGTGGAGGACCGGAGCGCCCCCGCCCCGGTCACCGACGCCATCTCGGCCCTGGTCAATCTCGGCTATCCCCAGGTCCAGGCCTCCGCCGCCGTCGCCGCCGCCATGAAGCAGGCGGGCGACGAGGCCGAGGCCAAGACCCTGATCCGGCTAGGCTTGCGGGAACTCGCACGTTAGAATGTAGCAGGTCAGGCGGAGGAATCGGGAATGGCAGCCGGTGCACGAAGAGCCTCCGCTGTGCGGACCCTCCTGATCTTCGTCCTTCTCGGGCCGCCCATCGGCTATGCCGTCTTTCTCGTCTGGATTGCGGGTGAGTACTGGCTGAGGCACGGCCGTCTTATGCCCGATCTGGTCTCCTTTCTCCTCGTTTTTCCCTTTTCCTACTTGCTCGGGATCATCCCTGCCCTTGTCGTCGGCGCAATCGTCGCCGTTATTGAGGCAAGGTGGCGGTTCAAATGGCTCCCTGTCGCGGCGGCGGGCCTCATCGTGGGTTTGGCGTTCGCTGTCATCTTTGCCTTGTATTTCGATAGCTTGTTGCTTTCGGTCGCTATCTGCCTCGTCCCCACCCTGATCTGCTGGCAGCTGTCGCGCCTGTGGCGTGCACGGTTTTCCAGCCAGAACCTGGCATGATTCCCACGAAGCCTAGATCTGGGGTGCCCCGCCCGCTGATTGTTCCTGTTTTGATCTTATCGAAGGTGGCGTGTTAGAATAGTCGCGCCTATATGAAGCCTCTGGAAGGTAAGCCTCTTTGACCGATTCCCGCCGCCTGCTCAGCCCCGAAAAGCGCGAGGACGATGCCGAGACGTCGCTCCGGCCCATGTCGCTTGCCGACTTCACCGGCCAGAAGGCCGCGCGGGCCAACCTGCAGGTGTTCATCAACGCCGCCAAGACCCGGGGAGACGCCCTCGACCACGTGCTCTTCGTCGGCCCGCCGGGCCTGGGCAAGACCACCCTGGCGCAGATCGTGGCCCGGGAGCTCGGGGTCAACTTCCGCTCCACCTCCGGCCCGGTGATCGCCAAGGCCGGGGACCTGGCGGCGCAGCTCACCAACCTGGAAGAGCGCGACGTGCTCTTCATCGACGAGATCCACCGCCTCAACCCGGCCGTGGAGGAAATCCTCTACCCGGCCATGGAGGATTACCAGCTCGACCTGATCATCGGCGAGGGGCCGGCCGCCCGCTCGGTGAAGATCGAGCTGCCGAAATTCACCCTGGTGGGGGCGACCACCCGCGCGGGCCTCCTCACCACCCCCTTGCGCGACCGCTTCGGCATTCCGATCCGGCTCGAATTCTACACGGTGGACGAGCTGGAGCTCATCGTCCGGCGCGGCGCCCGGGTGATGGGGCTCAGCATGAGCGACGACGGGGCCAACGAGATCGCCCGCCGCTCCCGCGGCACGCCCCGCATCGCCGGACGCCTCCTGCGCCGGGTGCGCGACTTCGCCATCGTGGAAGGGGCCCAGACCGTCACCCGCGATCTGGCCGACAACTCGCTTCGCCTCCTGGACGTGGACCCCATCGGCCTCGACCTCATGGACCGCAAGTACCTGACCATGGTGGCCGTGTCCTTCGGCGGCGGCCCGGTGGGAATCGAGACCATCGCGGCGGCGCTCTCCGAGCCCCGGGACGCCATCGAGGACATCATCGAGCCCTACCTGATCCAGAAGGGCTTCGTGCAGCGCACCCCGCGCGGACGGGTCCTGACCCCCCACGCCTTCAAGCATCTCGGCCTCGCCGA
>DATHAU010000392.1:0-2384 GCA_035296545.1 Microvirga sp. | reverse complement strand
TGTGCGGGGCCACATAGGTGCCCGCGGCGGGCGCCTCGCCGGCGTACTGCACCTTGGCCGAGCGCTTCATGGCGCCGATATGCGCGTCGAGCTTGTCCTTGGCATCCCGGTCGATCACCGGCCCCACATGGCTCGACACGTCGCGCGGGTCGGTGAGCTTCAGCTCGCGGGCATTGCCGGCGATCATCTCGATCATGCGGTCGGCCACGTCCTCCTGGACGCACAGGAGCCTGAGCGCCGAGCAGCGCTGGCCCGCCGAGCGGAAGGCCGACATCACCACGTCGTCCGCCACCTGCTCGGGGAGCGCCGTGGCGTCCACGATCATGGCGTTGATGCCGCCGGTCTCGGCGATGAGCGGAACGATGGGGCCGTTCTTGCCCGCAAGGGTGCGGTTGATGATCCGCGCCACCTCCGTGGAGCCGGTGAACACCACGCCCGCCGCATCCTTGTGCTCCACGAGACGCGCGCCGACGCGGCCGTCGCCGGGCACCAGATGGAGCGCCGCCTTGGCCACCCCCGCCTCGTGCAGGATGCGCACGGCGAGACTTGCGATCAGGGGCGTCTGCTCGGCGGGCTTGGCCACCACCGCGTTGCCCGCCATCAGCGCCGCCGCCACCTGCCCGAGGAAGATCGCGAGCGGGAAGTTCCAGGGCGAGATCGCCACGAAGACCCCGCGCCCGCGCAGCCGCAGCACGTTGCTCTCGCCGGTGGGGCCGGGCATGGGGTCGCCGTCGTCGAAGAGGGCGCGCCCTTGGGCGGCGTAGTAGCGGCAGAAATCCACCGCTTCGCGCACCTCCGACAGGGCGTCGTCCAGGGTCTTGCCGGCTTCCGTCTGCAGGAGATGCAGCAGGGCGCCGCGGCGCGCCTCCAGCAGGTCAGCGGCGCGCATGAGCGCATCGGCCCGCGTGGCCGCATCCGTGCGGCTCCAGGTCCTGAACCCGGCGCTGGCCGCCGCCATGGCCCGGTCGGCCGCCTCGGGCGAGGCCTCCGTCACCTGACCCGCGACGGTGGTTCCGTCGATGGGGCTGATCACAGGCCGCGTCTCGCCGGGGGCGGCCCGGCCGTCGATGAGCGGTTCGGCCCGGTACGCCTGCCCGGCCCCCTGCCGGACCTCCGCCAGCAGCCCGTCGAGGGCGGCCCGGTGGCCGAACTCCACGCCGCGGGAATTGGGCCGCTCCGGGCCATAGAGGTCGCGGGGCAGGGGCAGCTTGGGATGGCGCGCCCGGTCGGCCGACACGATGATGTCGGCGGGCCGCTTCAGGAGCGCTTCCACCGGAACGTCGGGATCGGCCGCCACGGACACGAAGGAGGAGTTGGCGCCGTTCTCCAGCAGGCGGCGCACCAGATAGGCCAGGAGGTCGCGATGGCCGCCCACCGGCGCATAGGCCCGGCAGGCCAGCCCGGGGTGGTCCTCCATCAGGCGGCCGTACAGCGCCTCGCCCATGCCGTGCAGGCGCTGGAACTCGTAGCCCTCCGTGCCGCCGGCGCGCTCGATGATCGACGCCACCGTGAGCGCGTTGTGGGTGGCGAATTGCGGGTAGATGCGCGGGCGCTGCGCCAGCATCTTCTCGGCGCAGGCCACGTAGTTCAGGTCGGTCATCGCCTTGCGGGTGAAGACCGGATAATCGTCGAGGCCGCGCTCCTGGGCGCGCTTGACCTCCGTGTCCCAGTAGGCGCCCTTCACCAGGCGCACCATGAGCTGCCGGTCATGGCGCTCGGCCATGGCCGCGATGGCGTCGATCACCGCGCCCGCGCGCTTCTGGTAGGCCTGGATGGCCAGGCCGAAGCCCTTCCAGTCCGCCAGCGAAGGATCGGCGATCACGGCCTCGATAACCTCGAGGGAGAGTTCGAGCCGGTCGGCCTCCTCCGCGTCGACGGTGAAGTTGAGGTCGTAGGACTTGGCCTGCCGCGCCAGCTCGACCACCAGGGGCACCAGCTCCCGCAGCACGCGCTCGCGGCCCGTGGCCTCGTAGCGGGGGTGGAGCGCCGAGAGCTTCACCGAGATGCCGGGACGGTTGGGCAGGGGCTCGTTGCCGGCCGAGCGCCCGATGGCGTCGATGGCGGAGGCGTAGGACTGGAAGTAGCGGCGCGCGTCATCCGCCGTGCGGGCGCCCTCGCCCAGCATGTCGAAGGAATAGCGGTAGATGCGCCCCTTCGCCGAGGCGGCGCGCTTCAGGGCCTCCTCGATGGTCTGGCCGAGGACGAAATGGTTGCCCATCACCCGCATGGCCTGGCGGGTGGCCGTGCGCACGGCCGGGAGGCCGAGCCGCTTGGTGAGCTGTCCCAGGATGCCCTCCGGCGTCTCCCCGGGCTGGATGATCCGCGCCGTGATGCCGAGCGCCCAGGCCGAGGCCGAGACCAGGAAGGCGTCGGACTTGGCCTCG
>DATHAU010000391.1:0-9022 GCA_035296545.1 Microvirga sp. | reverse complement strand
AAGCGGGAAACCCCCCTTGAAACGAGTTCTCCCTTGAGAGCCGTGGAAGACGACCACGTTGATAGGCCAGGTGTGTAAGCGCGGTGACGTGTTGAGCTTACTGGTACTAATGGCTCGATTGGCTTGATTGCTCTCATGATCTGTGTCCGCTGACGCGGACGGCCCGGCGCACGCGCGCCGGCGGCCGGTCGGCCTTGCGGGATCTTCGATCCCGAGGGCTGGCGATCATGATGTGAGAAGAAAGACCGTGAATGGTGGGTGGCGAATGGATCACAAACCCTTCGCCATTCGCCACCCACCATTCGCCCCTTGCTTGCCTGTTGTCCTTGGCTGGTCCGGTGATCTGAGCGAGGAGCCAAGAACCCGATCCCATCTCGAACTCGGCCGTTAAACTCCTCAGCGCCGATGGTACTGTGTCTCAAGACCCGGGAGAGTAGGTCATTGCCGGGCCTGCCAAGGACAACCTGCCTCTTTACCTCTTTGACACTCCCACCGCGGTGTCTCTTCCCTGAGCGCCGCGGTTTGTGTTTGTCGATCTTCTTTGCCGTCGTGGCCTGCCGCGACGGCCCACACCGGCGCGGGGTGGAGCAGCCCGGTAGCTCGTCAGGCTCATAACCTGAAGGTCACAGGTTCAAATCCTGTCCCCGCAACCAAACCACGGACTGTCGAGATAAACCCCCGAAGGGCTCCGCCTTCGGGGGTTTTTGCTTGCACGCTGCTTGCTGTCTAGGACCACGGTAGCCAAAACGGGGCGCAATGATGCCGGGCGATCCTAGAAGGGGATAACGACTCCCGTGCCAGGCTTGGGCACACCGCCTAGCTTGTCGATCACTCAACCTCAAGCTAACATGTCAGTGATCAGCCAGAGAAGATCCATCTTTGCCGCCCCGACCGCGTAGACCTCTCCTGAACCCTTGTACAGACGGCGAGCGGTCGGCGATGCTGGCCGACAAGGCAATGATATCGACACTGCGCCGGGACGAGTCGGCATGGACCACACGAAGGAGCCGAAGAATCGGCCACATTGGGAGGAAGCCAAGATGAGCACACTGACGAAACGCGCCTTCGTTCTGGGATCCGCCGTCGCTGGCGCCGCTGTCGCAATGCCCAGCGTCCTGCGCGCGCAGGCGACGGTGCTGCGATGGGGCGAGATGCTGCCAACCGCGCATCCCCAGGTGCAGATGGTCGAGCGCATCGCCAGGCAGGTGAAGGAGAAGACCTCAGGCCGCGTCGACATCCAGTCCTTCCCGGCGGGCCAACTCGGTTCAGGCAAGGACATGATGGAGTCGGTCGCCTCCGGCGCATTGACCATGACGACGGACGGCGCGGCGGCGCTCAGCTCCTTCCTGCCGCAGCTCTCGGTGGTTGAGGCGCCCTATCTGTGGCGCGACGCCGCCCACATGGCCAAAGTCGCCAAGGCGCCGGTCTTCGTACAGATGAACGCCGAGCTCGAGAAGAAGCGCGGCATGCGCATGGCCGCCGTCACCTATTACGGCAAGCGCCACCTCACCACCGGCACCAAGACGGTAAAGAGCGTCGCCGACGTCGCGGGCCTCAAGCTGCGCGTCCCTCCGGTCGACACGTTCCGCGCCATGGTCGAGGCCTGGGGCGCCAAGGCGACGCCCGTGAACTTCAACGAGCTCTACCTGGCGCTGAGCCAAGGCGCCGTCGACGGGCAGGAGAACCCGCTGCCGACCATTCACAGCGCCAAGCTGCAAGAGGTGCAGAAGCACCTGATCCTGACCGGGCACATCATCACGCCCCGCCTGATCATCGTGAACACCGAATTCTGGAACAGCCTCAAGGATCCGGATCGCACCATCATCGAAGCGGCGATCGCCGACAACGTCGCCTGGCAGGATGAGGAACTGGCGAAACAGGAGGCGAGCCTTGTCGCGACGCTGAAGTCCGCCGGCATGAGCGTCACCGAGCCGGACATGGATTCTTTCCGCAAGCCCGTGCTCGACAGCGTGCCGAAGCAGTTCGAGAGCAAGTGGGGCAAGGGCACCTGGGACGCGCTGGCATCGCTGTAGGTGGAGCATCGTCTCCGCAACGCCAACGTTCCGGCCAAGCCGCGTAAGCGGCGCGGCGCCGAAATCCATCGTGAGGCACCATCGTTTGATGGATTTCGGCGCCCGCCTTCGTCTCAGGCCGGAATGACGAGCAAGCGCTGCCAACGCCAAAGGACCCGCCGTCGATGAACGCCTTCCTCTCCATCGCCGACAGGCTCCTGCGCTGGAGCGCCGTCGTGCTGCTGATGACGCTGCTCGCGAGCGTGCTCGTCGGCGTGATCTCGCGCCAGCTCAATGCGCCTGTCGCCTGGAGCGACGAGCTCGCGCAATACCTCCTCGTCTGGACGGCGTTCGTCGGCTGGATCATCGCCAGTCGGAGGCGCTCGCATATCCGCATCACCGTCTTTGCCGACAAGCTGCCCGCCCCGCTCGGTCTTGCGCTCGAGGTGCTGACGCAGGGCTTGGTCGTGCTCTTCGCTCTCGTCCTGTTGCGTTACTCCTTCGGCCTGATCGACCGCACATGGGACGTGGAATCCATCGCGTTGCCGATAACGACCGCTGCGCTCTATGCTGTCATGCCGCTGGCGGCGCTCGCGCTGATCCTGCAGGCGCTTGGCGATGCCGCGCTGGCTCTGGCCGGCAGGCGCGGCGCCGCTCCGAAACCGGGAGCCCAGCCGCTTTGAGCACGCTGATGCTGCAGATCCTGGCAGTCTGGTTCGCCGCGCTGCTGCTCGGCGTGCCGCTCTTCGTCTCGATGGGACTGGCGGCCATCGCCTTCGCCTATTTCGGCGCTTTCCCTCTCGGCATCGTCCCGCAGAAAATCGCGCAGTCGGCATATTCCTTCCCGCTGCTCGCAGCGCCGCTGTTCATCCTGATGGGCAACATCATGAACTCGGCCGGCATTACCGACCGCATCTTCGCCTTCGCCACGACCTGCGTCGGCTTCATGCGCGGCGGATTATGCCATGCCAACATTCTCGCCAGCGTGATCTTCGCCGGCATGTCCGGCTCCGCCGTGGCCGACGCCGGCGGTGTCGGCACGCTCGAGATCAAGGCAATGCGGGACGAGGGCTACAACCCGGAGACGGCTGCCGCCATCACCGCCGCCTCGGCGACGATCGGCCCGATCATCCCGCCCTCCCTGCCGATGGTGATCTACGGGGTCTCGGCCGACGTCTCCATCGGCGGGCTCTTTCTCGCCGGCGTGATTCCCGGCTTGCTGATGGCGGGCTCGCTGATGGCGATGGTGGTCTATGTCGCAAAGAAAAATAGCCTGCCGCGTCACCCTTTCCCAGGATTCGCGCAGCTTTGGGCGGCCTACAAGGAAGCCCATTGGGCGCTCATGACGCCGGTCATCCTGTTCGGCGGCATGATGGCCGGGATCTTCACGCCGACCGAGGCGGCCGCCGTCGCGACTGCCTACGCGCTGGTGCTGGGCCTGTTCGTCTACCGCAGCTTCTCGCTCGACGACCTGCCCGAGCTCGTCGTGCAGACGGTCGAAACGACCGGCGTGGTTCTGGCCCTGGTGATGACGGCCGCCGCGCTGGGCTGGTGCCTTTCGATCTCGCGCATCCCGCAGCTCGTCGGCCCCTGGCTCGTCGACCTCGCAGGCTCGCCGCTGATCTACCTCTTGATCGTCAACCTGCTGCTGCTCTTCGTCGGCTGCTTCATGGAGGCGCTGGCGGCGATGCTGATCCTGATCCCGATCCTGACGCCGGCTGCGGCGCAGTTCGGGATCGATCCGGTCCAGTTCGGGGTGATCTTCGTGCTCAATCTGATGATCGGCACGATCACGCCGCCGGTGGGGGTCGTGCTCTTCGTCACCTCGAAAATCGCGAACATCAGCTTCGAAGCGATGTCGCGCGCCATCATCCCGTGGCTGCTGCCGCTGCTCGCAGTGCTGGTCGCCATCACGCTCTGGCCGCCCCTGACCACCTGGCTGCCGAACCTCGTGCTCGGCCGCTAGAGCTGAGGCTCTGTGAGAGCTGGTCCGCCTCCGGACCCGTAAGCAGCGCTGACAACCGGCCAGGAGATGGGCGATGAGCTGTCCGATATGGGCGCCCCCTGGGAAACCCAGAGCTTGACGCCAAGCCAGCCGACTTCAGCAGCCATCCCGCCGATGGCCTGCTCGAGCAGTTGCGTGGCACAGGCCCCATCGGCCATCCTTGGGGCTTCCACCGCCCCGTGGATGGCCCGTGTGATCCTCGTTCGCTGGCGGGAACCGGCTCCGCGCCATTGCCCGATGCGGAAAAGCCGCCGATCCCCTGCTCAACTCGCCGAATGGACGGATCGAGGATATCCGCTACAGTGTCGGCGGAAACCGTAGAACAATCGGTTTTGCCTTCACGAGGGAGACACAATGTCCATGACAATGACCCGCCGCGACCTGGCCAAGCTCGGTCTCGGCCTCGGGGCCGCCGCCGCCTTGGGCCGCAACGCCTTTGCCCAGACCCCGGCCTTCTTCCGCATCGGAACGGGCGGAACGGCCGGAACCTACTATCCGGTGGGCGGCCTGATCGCCAACGCCATTTCCAACCCGCCCCAGCTCGTGCTGACCGCCCAGGCGTCCAACGGTTCCGTGGCCAATGTGAACTCCATCGTGTCCGGCGCTCTCGAATCCGGGTTCAGCCAGGCGGACGTGGCCTATTGGGCCTATTCCGGCACGGGCCTCTTCGAGGGCAAGGGCAAGATGGAGGACCTGCGCCTCATCGCCAATCTCTACCCGGAGAGCATCCACCTGGTGGCGGCGAAATCCGCCAACATCAAATCCGTGGCCGATCTCAAGGGCAAGCGCGTGTCCCTCGACGAGCCCGGCTCGGGAACCCTCGTCGACGCCCGCATCATCCTGTCCGGCTGGGGCATCAAGGAAAGCGACGTCAAGGCGGACTTCCTGAAGCCGAACCAGGCCGCCGAGCGCATGCGCGACGGGGGGATGGACGCCTTCTTCTTCGTGGGCGGCTATCCCACCAGCGCCATCACCGAGCTTGCCGCCACCGGCGGCGGCGTCGACCTGGTGCCCCTGTCGGGCGCGGAGGCGGACGCCATCCGCAAGCAGTACAACTTCTTCGCGGCCGACGAGATTCCGGCCGACACCTACAAGAACGTGGGCGCGGTCAAGACCCTGGCCGTGGGGGCGCAGTGGGTGACCTCCGCCAAGGTGCCGGACGCGGTGGTCTACGAGGTCACCAAGGGTCTCTGGGGCGACAAGACCCGCGCGGCCCTCGACGCCGGCCACGCCAAGGGCAAGCTGATCCGCAAGGAGAACGCCCTTGCGGGCGCCGGCATCCCGCTCCATGCCGGAGCCGAGCGCTTCTACAAGGAAGCCGGCCTGAGCAAGAGCTGATCGGGCCTGCCGGTTCGCTTCTGCCTCCCGCGCCCGAGCCGCGGGAGGCGCTTTCTTGGAAATGAGAGCCTGCCATGTCCCTGCCCGACGCGTCCGTCCTTGTCGAGAACCGCAGCCTCGAGGAGAAATTCGATCCCGAGATGCGCTTCCGGCCCCTGCTGCCGGGAACGGCCTGGATCGTGGCGGGGCTCCTCATCGCCCTCTCCCTGTTCCACTACTACACGGCAGGCTTCGGGCTGCTGCGGGAGGCCACGCACCGCGGCATCCACATGGCCTTCGTGCTCGGCCTGATCTTCCTCGTCTTCGCAGCCACCAAATCAAGCCGGGACCGGCTTGCCCCGTCGAGCTGGCTGCGGCCGGGCGGGATCTCCCTGGTCGATTGGGGGTTCGCCGCAGCGGTGGCGGTCGCCAGCCTCTACGTGCCGTGGATCTTCAACGAACTCGCCTTCCGGGTGGGCAATCCCTCCGCCACGGACGTGGCCATGGGGACGATCCTGATCGTTCTCCTGCTCGAAGCCACCCGCCGCTCCGTCGGCTGGCCGCTTCCGGTCATCGCCATCGGCATCATGCTCTACGCCTATTTCGGACCCTCCATGCCGGGCATCCTGCAGCATCCCGGAGCCTCCTGGTCCAACATCGTCAACCACCTCTATCTCACGAGCCAGGGCATCTACGGCATCGCGCTTGGCGTCGTGGCCACCTATGTGTTCCACTACGTGCTCTTCGGGGTGCTCGCCACCCGGGTGGGCCTGGGCAAGCTCTTCATCGATCTCGCCACCTGCGTGGCCGGGCGCTATGCGGGCGGGCCCGCGAAGGTGTCGATCTTCGGCTCCGCCCTGTTCGGCATGATCTCGGGCTCCTCCATCGCCAATACGGTGACGGTGGGATCGCTCACCATCCCGGCGATGATCCGGGTCGGCTACCAGCGCCACTTCGCGGCCGCCGTGGAATCCGCCGCCTCGACGGGCGGGCAGATCACGCCGCCGATCATGGGCGCTGCGGCCTTTCTCATGGTCGAGTTCCTGAACGTCTCCTACCAGACCGTGATCCTGGCCGCCATCGTGCCCGCCTGCATGCACTTCTTCGGGGTGTTCATGCAGGTGCATCTCGAGGCGAAGCGGGCGGGCTTGCGCGGGCTGCCGGTGGAGGAGATGCCCAACGCCGCAAAGGTGATCCGGGAGGGCTGGCAGACCATCATGCCGCTTGCGGTTTTGCTGATCGTGCTGTTCTCCGGCTTCACCCCTTATCTGGCGGCCTTCTGGGGCATCACGGCCTGCATCGTGGTCGGGGCCACCCGCGTCCCGGCGATCACCCTTGGTTTTCTGGCCGCCATCGTTCTGGCGGTTGCCGCCGGCATGCTCACGCAGCTTGCCTTCACGGTCCCGGCGCTCGCCCTGGTGCTGGCGCTCCTGGTCCATGCCTATGTGAGAAGCGACGAGGGCAAGGCGAAGGTGATCGATCTCATCGACGCCTTCGTGGTCGGGGCGAAATACGCCATCGGCGTGGGCGCCGCCGCAGCGACCGTGGGCATCATCGTGGGCATCGTCACGCTCACCGGCGTCGGCTTCAAGATCTCCTTCATCGTGACGTCGTTTGCCGCGCAGCTTGCCCAGAGCGCTGGCGAGATCCTGCCGGTCTGGCTCTTCGACCTGAAGGGCCTGACCCTGTTCTTCACCCTGCTGATGACCGCGGTCGTCTGCATCCTGCTCGGCTGCGGGGTGCCGACCACGGCGAACTACATCATCATGGTCACGGTGGCGGCTCCCGCCCTGGGCCTGCTCGGGGTCACGCCTATCGTGGCCCATTTCTTCGTGTTCTATTATGGGGTTCTGGCCGACATCACGCCCCCCGTGGCCCTTGCGGCCTATGCGGGGGCGAGCATGGCCGGGGCCGATCCGTTCAAGACCGGCAACACGGCCTTTCGCCTCGGGCTCGGCAAGGCTCTCGTGCCGTTCGTGTTCGTCTATGGTCCGGCCATGCTGCTGGTGACGCCCGGCTTCACCTGGACGAGCTTCTTCTTCGTGACGGCGGGAGCCATCGCGGGCATCCTTTGCCTGTCCGCGGCCTTTGCGGGCTATGCCCTGACCGAGCTTCGGGCATGGGAGCGCTGGCTCATCGGCCTTGCGGCCCTTCCGATCATCGCGCCTGACGTGACGACGACCCTGATCGGCCTTGCGATGGCAGGCCCCGTGATCCTGTCTCAAGTCCTCAAGGTTCGCGCCCGGGCTGTCGTGGCTCCGGCCTGACGCGCGGGCTTTCAGGATCCAATCCTCCCTGTCGGTTGTTGTGCCTGCATGTTCCATCCTCATGGAAGGCTGTGGGTCAGGGCGATGGAGGTTGCATCCGCTTTCCAGGTGACGCCGTCGGACGGGGAGAAACCCGGCGCCTATGCGGTCTTTCCCTACGACCGCGACCTCGTGCGCCGGTTCCGGGAGGCTTTTCCCCGGGCGCGGTGGCGGGGGGAGGAGCAGGGCTGGTTCGTGCCGGGCACCACCGCCGTCCGGCGGCTCGACGGGTGGATGTCCCAGGAACTCGAGACCCTGGACCGGCATGCGGACGCCAAGGGACGGGACGCCTATCTCTTCGATCCCCTGGAGAGCCCTTACCTGACCGTGGCCGACGAGCTGGAGGTTCGCACGCCCTATTCGCGCACCATCGTCGAGGCCATGCGGTCGATTCCCTGGGCGCGGTGGGATTTCGGCGAGAGGATCTGGCGCGTGCCTTTCCGCTCCTACGACGAGTTGCGCCAGCGCTGGCGCGACATCGAGGAGGCGGCGCGGCGCAACGAGCCCTCGGAAAAACGCAAGCGGCGGGAGGAGCGCAAGGGCCAGGCCCCGCAGGAGACGAACCCCCTCCAGCTGGAGCGTCGCCGTCGGCGCTATCCCGTGCCGGGCGACGATCTTCCGCCCCTGGGGCCTCCTGTGGCGACGTTCCCGTGGGGCGTCGTGGTGTTCGAGGAGATCGCGAGCGCGCCCATCGACGAGCCGCTGCCGCCCGACCTCTACCCTCATGCGAAGGACGAGCCCTCCCGCTATGTCTGGGCGAGGTGGCGCATGCCCAGCCTGCAGGAGGTCTACCGCACGAGACCTTTCCGCGACGAGCAGGATCCCAGCCTGAGGGCGAGCCGGGGATGGTGGTGGGCGGATCGGGAGGAACTGCAGGAGAGGGCGCGCAAGCTGCGCGAGACGGAACGGGCCCAGCGATCCCGGCACCTGTCCCGCGGTACGCCCGTCGACGCGGAGCAGACATGAAAAATCCGGGCGCGAGGCCCGGATTCTCCAAAAACGCCGTCGGTTTCTAGAACGGAATGTCGTCGTCGATGTCGTTGTAGCGCGACCCTGCGCCGGCAGGCTCCGGGCGGCGCTCCATGGGGGAGGATCTGCCGAAGTCGCCGCCTCGGGCGATCTGCCCCGGCTCCTCGTCTGCCCCCTCGGAGGCTGAGCCCCCGCGCCCGTCCAGCAGGGTCAGCTCGCCCCGGAAGCGCTGCAGCACCACCTCGGTGGTGTACTTCTCCTGCCCGCTCTGGTCCTGCCACTTGCGGGTTTGTAGCTGGCCCTCCAGGTACACCTTGGAGCCCTTCTTCAGGTACTGCTCGGCAATGCGGGCCAGGTTCTCGTTGAAGATCACCACCGAGTGCCACTCGGTCTTCTCCTTGCGCTCGCCCGTG
>DATHAU010000390.1:0-7702 GCA_035296545.1 Microvirga sp. | reverse complement strand
GCACCCTCACACGGCGCGGCTGTGAGCCCTTCCCGAGGCTCCGAGGTAGGCATCGAAGGCGGAGGCGACGCTTCGCACCAGGAAGCGCGTGGTCTCGTTCACCGACAGCACGTCTGCGCCCATATGGATGATCCCGTCCTGTTCCAGGTCTCGCAGCCGGGGGGTCGATTGCAGGATCGCCTGGGGCTCCGTCCCATGCTGGCGGCAGACCTGCGCCAGGTCGACCTGGAAGTCGCACATGATCCGCTCGATCAGGCTGGCCCGGAGCCGGTCGTCCGCGGTGAGCGCATAGCCTTTGGCGGTGGCGAGCTCGCCCCGGGAGATGCGCTTCGCGTAGCGCCCAAGCACCACCTCGTTCTGGGCGTAGCCCTGCGGGAGCCGCCCGATGGCGGAGGCTCCGAAGCCGATCAGCACATCGCTCGGGTCGGTGGTGTAGCCCTGGAAGTTGCGATGCAGAGCGCCCCTGTCCTGAGCCCGCGCCATGGCATCCTCGGGCAGCGCATAATGGTCGAGGCCGATCCGGCGGTAGCCTGCCTCCAGCAGCGCCCCGGCGACGGCCTCGGCCTGGGCGTAGCGGGCCGCGCTGTCCGGCAGCATGGCCTCGTCGATCTTGCGCTGGTGCTTCTTGAAGCCTGGCACATGGGCATAGCCGAAAACCGAAAGCCGGTCGGGGCGAAGCTCCAGGCATTCCCGAACCGTGCCGATGCAGGACTCTACCGTCTGGTGCGGGAGACCGTAGATCAGATCGAGGTTGATCCCCTGCACGCCTGCATCCCTCAAACCTTTCACCGCACGGGCCGTCTGCCCGAAGGTCTGGATGCGGTTGATGGCACCCTGAACGGCAGGGTCGAAGCTCTGGACGCCCAGGCTCGCGCGGGTCACGCCGGCCCGGCCGAGCGCCGCGACCATGGCGGGCGTCAGGGTGCGGGGGTCGATCTCGACGGCGATCTCGGCGTCCCCGTCAAAGGAAAACCTCCTGCGCATGAGCTCAATCAGTTTGATGAACTCGATCGGCTCCATGATCGTCGGCGTTCCCCCGCCGAAATGAACATGGCCGACCTGCAAGGGGGCGCCGAGCTGCTCGGCCACCAGTTCGATCTCACGGCGGAGCACGGCAAGGTAGTCGGCGATCGGCGCGTCCAGCCGGGTGACCGTCGTGTGGCAGCCGCAGTACCAGCACATGGCGCGGCAGAAGGGAACGTGCAGGTAGAGCGAGGCGGTGGTTTCCCCCGGCAGCGACCCGAGCCATCCGCCATAGGCCTCATGCCCGATGGCGTCGGAGAACCGGGGCGCGGTGGGATAGCTCGTGTAGCGGGGGAGCTTCTCCTCCCCATATCGCACTCTCAGGTCTTCCTTCATGATGAACCTCCCCGGCAGCAGCCGATTTGCCGTAGGCCTACAGGCGCTTGGCTCCATCAGCCTTGACCCTGCTCAAGCATCTCAGGACCTCCCTGCCCGACCGCCGGCGGGGGAGCCATTGATCTGGATCAAACCCGTTTGTTGATGCAGGGGAGCCTCAGGACTGCGGCAACCTGCCGAGCTTGGCCGTTTCCGGGCCCGCGGCCCGATCCGGGGCAGGCAACGGCCGCTCAGCCTTGGCTTTGGAACCGCCGTCTCGCTTTGGAGGTTTATGGTTGAAGTCAGGCCAGCCCGGCTTGCATTCGACCATGAGGTTCAGCGTCACCATGGCAGACAACCCGGCCGTTCGACAAACTGGCGGAAATCCGTCCTCCTCCGTAGTGGCGACCATGTGGGCCGTGGTTCTGGGCTGGGCTCTCGTGAGAGTTGTCGCCGGAGGCGAGCGCGCTGCAAGCCCAGCGCCGGTGAGGCGGTCCTCCCAGGGGTCGGCCCAGGTCGGCGCATCCGCCGACCGGGGATTTGCTGAAAAGCAGCATGCGTCCCCGGAGGCGGCGGCAGAGCCGGGCCGCGGGCGGGAGGCCGATACCCCGACCGAGATTCCGGCGCAGGGCTGGAAGGACATCCTGTGGCGGGTCTACGAGGAATTCGGCAAGGACCGGGTGATGTCGGTCGCCGCCGGCGTCACCTATTATGCCCTGCTGGCCCTCTTCCCCGCCATTGCCGCCCTGGTCTCCATCTACGGCCTCTTTGCGGACCCGGCCACGATCCAGGACCATCTCAACACCCTGTCCGGGGTCATGCCGGGCGGCGCCCTCGACATCATCCGAGAGCAGGTCACCCGCATCTCGTCGCAGGGCGGCGGGGCCCTCAGCTTCGGCTTCATCTTCGGACTTCTGCTCTCCCTCTGGAGCGCCAATGCGGGCATGAAAGCCATCTTCGACGCTCTCAACATCGTCTATGACGAAGAGGAGAAACGGGGCTTTTTCGCGCTCAACATCCAGTCCCTCACCTTCACCCTGGGAGCCATCTTCTTCCTGATTCTCGCCATCATCGGGATCGTGGTTCTGCCGATCGTGCTGGATTTCGTCGGTCTGGGCAGCGGGCTTGAATGGCTGCTCTCCCTGGCCCGCTGGCCGATTCTCCTAGCCGTCGTCGTGTTCGGCCTGTCGCTAATCTACCGTTACGGTCCGAGCCGCGACAAGGCAGAATGGAAATGGGTCACGCCAGGCGGCATCGCGGCGGCCGTGCTCTGGCTCATCGGCTCGATGCTGTTCTCCTGGTACGTGTCCAATTTCGGCAGCTACAACGAGACCTATGGTTCCCTGGGAGCCGTCATCGGCTTCATGACCTGGATCTGGATCTCGACCACCATCGTGCTGATCGGCGCCGAGGTCAACGCCGAGATGGAGCACCAGACCTCCAAGGACACCACCGAGGGCGCTCACCAGCCCATGGGGACCCGCGGCGCGCAGATGGCCGATACGGTGGGCGTCGCAAAGGCCTGACCTGGATCAACGATCAGGCGCGGCCGCTCAGGGTGAGCGGCCGCGCGTGCTCTGCAAGCAATCGTAAGCGGGAAATGCGGTGCGTGGCCCCATGATGCGGCAAAGACCCGGCGCCCGCTTTCGCGCAGCACGCCTCGACCACTTATGATCCCTGCAGCCTATCCGATGAGGAAAGAGCCACGGCCGCCCCGGCTGTGACTCTCTTCCAGCATTCCTGTCAACCGAAGAGGCGGCCTGTCGCAGCCTTCTCTGACGGCTTTAAACCTGACCGGCGGAGACCGCCCTGTCGAGCGCGTGCGGAGCGCGCGTGTTCTTGGCGGCATTCTCCCGTTCGTCCGAGAACCAGGCGATGGTCGCCTTCAGTCCCGCGTCGAGCGACATGCGCGGCGTCCAGCCGAGAAGCTGCTTTGCAAGGGTAATGTCGGGGCGGCGGCGGCGGGGATCGTCCACCGGAAGAGGACGCCTGACGATCGGCGACGGGGAGCCGGTCATGGCGAGAACCCGTTTGGCGAGATCGCCCACGGTGAGCTCGACGGGATTGCCCAGGTTCACGGCTCCCGGAAATTCTCCCTGATAGGCCATGAGGCGCAGGAAACCCTCCACGAGGTCTGACACGTAGCAGAAGGACCGGGTCTGGCTTCCGTCCCCGTAGATCGTGATGTCGTCCCCGGCCAGCGCCTGACAGATCACATTGGAGACCACGCGGCCGTCATCCGCGCGCATGCGCGGCCCGTAGGTGTTGAAGATGCGGGCGACGCGCACGTCAACCCGCTCCGATCGGGCAAAGTCGAAGGTCAGCGTCTCGGCCGCCCGCTTGCCTTCATCGTAGCAGGCCCGCGGGCCCGTGGGGTTCACGTTGCCCCAATAGGTTTCCTTTTGCGGGTGAACCTCGGGGTCCCCATAGATCTCGCTGGTGGAGGCCAGGAAGAAGCGCGCTCCCGTGCTCTCGGCAAGGGTGAGAAGGTTGTGCGTGCCGACGACGCTGGTGAGCATCGTGTGCTCGGGATTGGCCTGGTAATGCGGAGGCGACGCGGCGCAAGCGAGATTGAAGATCTCGTCGATCTTCATCCGTTTCGCGCGCAGCTGCGTCGGCAGCGGCTTGATGATATCGCACTCGATGAGATCGAAGCGCGGCTCCCGCTCGAGATGACGGAGGTTCTGCCTGCGTCCTGTCAGAAAGCTGTCGATGACCGTGACATGAGCGCCTTCGCTCAGGAGAGCGTCGCACAGGTGAGACCCCAGGAAACCGGCTCCGCCCGCGACAAGAACGTGCTTGCTTTTACCATTCTCCATGAAGACGATCTCCTACTCAGAGCACCGAAAACCCGGCCTCAGGGTACATACCTTCGTTCGTCCAACGTTGAAGCTTGGGGTATGTTCAACGTCGGTCCTTAGAATCCATTCATAGCGTCAGGCGCCGATTTCCATGGCGAGACGGTATTCCTTCCGCGGCCGGGCCATGGCCTCCCTCAAGCCGTTCTCCAAGGCGCCTGCCCGGTGGCCTGCCGTGTGCTCGGCCAGGATCCGTTGATGCGCGGCCTCCGCGAGGGCCGTGCGTCGCGCCTCGGGCCAGGCATCGAGAACGCCAAGAACATCATCCGGGCCTTGGGCGAGAACGATCTCGCGGCCGGGCGCAAGAAGGGTGTCGATGCCGTCCCAGATGTCGGAAATGATCGGCGTCTTGCAGGAAGCCGCCTCGAAGAGGCGCACGCTGGGGCTGAAGCCGGCGCGGATCATGTCGGCGCGGGTCACGTTGAGGGTGAAGCGGCTCTGCGCGTAGAATGCCGGGTGCTCGCTCGGGGGCACGTGATCGATGCGCTCCACGTTCGCCGGCCATTCGATGCCGGCGGGATATTGCGGCCCCGCTACCACGAACGAGAGATGCGGCGCGCGCCGGGCCGGTTCCATGAGCAGGCGCTCCAGGGTCGGCTGCCGGTCGGGGCTGTAGGTGCCGAGATAGCTCAGGTCCCAGCGCTTGCTGCGGTCGAGGGCGGGATAAAGCTCGGGATCGACGGAACAATACAGGGCCCTTGCGGCCGGGGAACCGTATCGGTCCATCAGCACATCGAGGGTGGGTCCGCCCGTGAAGGAGAAATAGACGTGGTAATCCGGGATGAGCTGCGGGGAGAGGTACTCGTAGTCGCCCCGCTCCAGCTTCGCCAGGGTGACCGGCGTGTCGATGTCGTAAAAGGCCGCGACGCCCCGCGCGTTGCGCTGAACCCAGCGCCCCACCTCGACGCCGTCCGGCACATAGGAGCCGACGATCACCGCATCGGCGCCGGCAACCCGGTCGCGATAGCGTTCGAGATCCTCAAGGCCGGAATAGAATTCCAGGCGGCAGAAGTCGGGGTCGGCGAGATCGCGATGGGCGGAGTACCAGGGCACGTCGCGTTCGAGGAAAAGCACGTCGTGCCCCCGCGCCGCGAACGCCTTCAGCAGAGCCCGGAACGTGGTCGCGTGGCCGTTGCCCCACGACGATGACAGGCTCAGGCCCAGGACGACGACGCGCAGCCCGGTCACGCCACGCTCCTTTCGCGCTTCCGCGCTGCCTGCTGGCGCAGGAGCACGTCGACTTCCGCCCCGCGGCGGGCATAGGTGTGCTCGGCCATGATTCGCGCCCGCGCGGCATCGCCGATGGCCTTGGCCCGCTCCGGCGTCAGGGTCTCCACATGCTCTGCCACGTCCTTGCCGTCCCGGGCCACCAGCACCTCCTCGCCCTCCTTCAGGAAGAGCTCCAGGCCGACCCAGGCGTCGGTGATCAGGCAGGCCCCGGCGCCGGCTGCCTCGAACACCCGGGTGGCCGGCGAGAACCCGGTCGTCGCCATGGAGTCGCGGGCGATGTTGAGCACCGCAAGCGGGCTCGTGTTGAAGGCGTTGTGATCGCGGGTGTAGACATGGCCGATATGGCGCACGTTCGACGGCATGCCCTTGGTTTCCCAGCCGTTGCCGCCGATCAGGAAGCTGCGGTTCGGCAGACGCGCCGCCGGCTCCAGGAAGAACTGCTCCACCCGGGCCTCACGGTCGGGCAGCCGGTTGCCGAGGAAGGACAGGTCGGCCCTGAAGCGGTCGTCCGCAGGGACCGGATGGTGGGTCGCCGGATCGAGGGCGTTGTAGATCGGGATGCAGCGGCGCGCGCCGAAACCCTCATAGGCGGAAATGACGGGAGGGCCGCCGCCATAGGTGAGCACCAGGTCGAGAGCCGGCATGGTGCGGTGCAGGGGATGGTCCGGGCTCTCGCGCAATTCCGCGAGGGTCGCCGGCGCATCCACATCCCAGAAGATGCGGATGGCGTCGGCCCGCGAGGCGGCCACCACGCCCTCCAGGAGTTCGTTGTCGAAAACGCCGACGCCCGAGGCCTTCACCACCACATCGGCCCTTGCAGCCTCGGCCACCACCCCGCGCATGGCCTCCTCGGTGGCGGGATAGACCTTCACCTCCGCCCATTCGGGCGGGTCGATGTCGCGGTGCTTCTGACGGTCGAAGGCGTCGGGTTCATAGAAGGTGATGCCGTAGCCCCGGCGCGCGAGGTCGCTCAGGAGGCCGCGGTAATAGGTGGCGGCGCCGTTCCAGTAAGAGGATAGAAGGCTGGAACCGTAGAACGCGATCTTCATGCGAGCATCTCCATCGGCGCTGGGGCGCCATGCATGGCGAGAATGGCGAGAAGCTGATCGACCCGGTGAGCGCAGGAATGGCGGCTGCGGATCGTGGCCAATCCGTTCTCCACGAGGGCGCGGCGCAGATCCGAATCATGACGGATGGCGTTGAGATGGCGCTCCATCCGGTCTTCGTTCTCGGCCACCAGATAATCGTCGCCCGGCGTGAACAGCCCCTCCGAGTCGCGCCAAGGGGCGGACACGAGAGGAATGCCGCAGGCCAGCGCCTCGAACACGCGAATCGTCGGAATGCCCGGAAGCATGTCCACATAGAAACGGCGCGGCACATGCACCGTCGCCAGATGCCCTGCGAAGATCTCCGGCGCGCGGGCATTGGGGAGCCAGCCGCGATAGGTCACGCCATAGCGATCGAGCATGGCGAGGGCGTGATCGGGATACCGGACCCCGTAGACGTCGAGCGGCAACCCGACGGTCCTGGCGGGCCGGAACAGGAAGCTTTCCAGCTCCGCGCTGCGCTCGTCGTCGCCCCAGTTGCCGATCCACACGAGACCCTTCCGCTCCGTCTCTGCGACGGGAGGATGAAACAGGCGCGTATCGGCTGCCTCGTGCCAGACATGGACCCGGTTGCCCCAGCCCCAGCGGCGGTAGACCTCCGCCAGGGTCTCGCCGAAGGCGAGCACGCCGTCGTAGCCGTCGAGATCGAACTGCCGGATCGCATCCGGATCGCTCACCGCCCGGTGGTGGGTGTCGTGGAAGAGAAGCGTGAACGGAGCGCCCTGGCGGCGGAGCTTTCCGATGGCGGCTACGAGCCAGGGCTCGTTCCATTCATGGACGATCACCACGTCCGCATCGTTCAGCGACGCGTCCAGATCAATGTCGGGCGAGAAGGTCTCCGACGTGAGTTCGGGATAAAGGCCGCGATAGGCGTCGAGCCCTGCCTCCCCATGATCCTTCAGCAGGTTGTCGAGGCTCCAAGCCCCTGCGGGCTCGAAGGCTACGACCTTATGCCCGCGATGGATCAGATCGCGCAGAACGCCCCTGAGAAAATGGGCGTTGCCGTGGTTCCAGCACGAGGCGAGGGAGTGGGTGAAATAGACGAACTTCATGCAGCGGCTCCCTCGAAGAAAAGACCGGGATTCTTCGTAGAAAGCACGGAACGATAGGCCGACAGCACCCCCGCGCTCATGGCCTCCACACTGTAGGCCGCCGCCTTGCTCCTGGCCG